>JAGYMQ010000021.1 GCA_018400535.1 Candidatus Cloacimonadota bacterium | reverse complement strand
CGAAGTGTTAAATTCCCCCAGCGAAGCTGACGGGAAGTTCTCTTGTAAGGTCTTCACTACACCAACCAAGAAAATATCTAGTGGGGTGTTCCAAAACTACAAAAAACTACCATACAATAGTTTTTTCTATCCCTTGGAAATTGATAGCAAATCTATCTATAAAATACGGTATTGTTGATGAAATGAGAAATTATCATCATTCTCTCAGTTTATCTATGACGACAGAAATCAGTAGCAATCTGCAACTATAAAATTTTGGTAGTAGCATTTTGTAACAATTATATATTTTTTTTATTATTTACGCAATGTTCATTTTTCTTTCATAATATATTCTATCATAACAAGATACGTTCTGAAATTTCCCGTCTTGAGTAAATTGGCACGACAAATGCGGTAAGTTATCAAATATTGCTGAATAAATTCAGGAGGTAATTATGAAAAAAGAGTTATTCATTTTCCTATTTGTTAGTTGTTTTTTAACTTTTTTGAACTCTCAATCTGCTCCTGTTGCAGAACCGGTTTATGGCGGTTATATACAGGATTATGATGCGATCGAGACCAGCATCACCACAACCCGTGTGTTCATTTCCACTTTGAGTGCAAATTCGATGTTCTATGCAGATATCGATCACTCGACGCCTTCAAGTCCAAGTTTTGGCAGTTTTCAGACAGTTCCCGATCTTGATGCCGATGATGGCTATGGCACAGGAATCCGCTGTTTCGCTGCTGATGAAGGTTCTGGCTATGTTTTTGCTGGTGTGAGTTCAGGCGAATTGCTCGGAACAGACACCACATCAGGAAGTATTTACACTGTAACTTCCAATATGATCGAAGATGTGGAAATAAAAGATTCTTATATCTTTTGGATCGAATATGCTGGTTCTAATGTAGAGCTCTATTTTGGCACGATTTCCAGTGCTGGAGTTGTTTCTATCACAGGTTCTACAACGATCACAACTTCCGGATATTCGGGCTCTGAAAGACCAGAAATAATGATCAATCCGGCAAATGATCTGATCTATATTTTTGAAGATGGCACACCACCAACCATTTACAAAGCTTCTGATACTTATAATACAATTTCTACCTCAACGACATTTTCTACTCTAACAGTTTCAGATCTTAATGTTACAGGCAAGGATTATTTCGCTGCTGGAATTTCACCAACAGGAAGAATTTTCGTGGGTGGAAACGTGCAGCTTCCGACTCAAGATTCTTATGTAGGCTATTCTGATGACGATGGAACAAATTGGACGACTTTTTCTCTTTCTGTTGAGACTGGATGGGGAAATCGGTTTACGTTCGCGGATACTTCACCGAATTATCACGTATTTTTTGGAAGAGCTGTAAGCTCATCAAATGGCGTTTCTGGAAGCTGGTCAAATATGAGCTCAACTGGAACTCCCGTGATGGACAGTCCACATTGCGCAGATCCGGTAAATTCAGATTTCGTCTATTTACGCACCGATTGGGGACTGGGCTATTACGATTGCGACGCAGCTTCTGCTTCCGAATGGAACGATGGGATCACCGCTGTCCAGGTTGATGATTTTGGAATGGATTCTACCAAGGAATATGCCTGGGTAGCCAGTAAATCGGGAGTTTGGTATGTGGAAGATTATACGACTTCTCCCAGCTGGATATCACAGCCTCTATGGCCCGGCGATGATTCGACTCCCTATCGTTCGATCGCAACGACTTCCACTGCTGATCCTGTTTACGCTGGCAGCCAAAGTGCTGTTTGGAAATATGATAGTTCATACGGTGCGCTCACTTCCAGCAATTTTGTGCAAGCATTGAATATCAATTCTTTGGGGCTCACACCGGGCGTATATGCATCGTGTATTGCGATCGATGAATATTCATCAACTGAAAGGATCTATGTGGGAATCTATGATTTTGAAGATCACGATGAAACGACAGAAGATCGTGGAAATCTTTATCAGGTGGATTACAATGGCTCACTCTGGTCAAATACAGCGATCACTGGCGGTGATATTCCTGCTTATGGCATCGATCCAAATGATGTGGTAGTCGTGCAGGAAAGCGGAAACACAGTTTTATATGTAGGAGTCGATTATCATGATTATCTCAGTTATGATATTGCCAATGGCGTTTATCGCTGCGAAGATTCAGGCGGTTCCTGGACAAATACTTTTGATTTCATTGAAGATGGAACGGGCATTCATATCAACGCTTCCATCGAAGATCTGTATGTTACCGATTCAGATATAATCTATGCTTGTGGAACTGATGAAAATGGCACAGCTGTAAGATGTTATTATAAAGCGGTCGGAGATACCTACTGGACAGTTGTCAGCAATACTGGTTTGCCTGCTCCTGCAGTCGGAAAAGCAATTGCCTATGATGAAGTTAATCAAGATCTTTATATTGCTGTGAATAGCTCTATTTATGTGCGATATTATGGTGATACTTTTTGGACACCTTTTTATGATTATCCTGATGGGACTTCGATTGAATTCATCTATTATGATGATCTTTTAGTCGGAACAGATTACGGCCTTTTTGGACATGAAGCAGAAGACGGTCCGCTGCCAGTGATGCTTTCCAGCTTTTCTGCAATATTCTCTGAAGAACTTGTGACACTTTATTGGACGACCGAACACGAAGAAAATAATTCTGGTTGGAATATCTATCGTGGTCTATCAGAAAACGCAATGCAGAATAATGCTGTTATCAAGATAAATAGCGACTTTATCGCTGGCGCAGGGAACACAGATCAGATAACAGAATACGAATTTATTGATCCACACTCAGTGACTGAAGGAGAAAAATATTGGTATTGGTTAGAAGATATTGCCTATGACGGAACAAACACGATCCATTCCCCCACAAGCATAGAAGTTCCTTTTGGTGAAGCTCCCCAAATTCCAGAAAATTATGGATTATATCAAAACTTTCCGAATCCCTTCAATCCAAACACAACAATTAAATTTACCCTTGATCACGATTCATTTGCGCGATTGGTTATCTACAATGTGAAAGGTGAAAAAGTGATCACTCTCTTTGAAGAAGAAACAAAAGGTGATGTCGCGAACTCTGTCGAATGGACAGGAAAAGATCATAATGGAGATAATGTTTCTTCAGGAATTTATTTCTATCAGCTACAGACTGCAAAAGAAAAAATCACGAAAAGAATGATCTTGTTAAAATAGTGTGAATAAAATGTCATTCTGAGGAATCTTTCATCTTTGCTTACGAAGAATCTCGTGCTTATCTTTCACTGTTTCTTCTCGTGTCTTGTTTGAAAACAGAGAAGTGAAGCTGAGAGAAGTTCATGAGATTCTTCCAGAGAAATAGTGGAAGAAACGTCAGAATGACAAAAAAAAATGTGAATAAAAATGTCATTCTGAGGATTCTCTCATCTTTGCTTGCGAAGAATCTCGTGCTTTTCTTTCACTGTTTCTT
>JAGYMQ010000020.1 GCA_018400535.1 Candidatus Cloacimonadota bacterium | reverse complement strand
ATATTTATAAAATTATTCGATTATTTTTGATTGACACTGAGCAAGAAGTTGTATAGTTAATCGTGGGACAATGAGTTATATCTTTATTAATCTCACCTGACTTTTCACAGTCAGTAGCCTACCGGGATGTGCGTTGAGAGTAATTTCTGGGTGCAAAGCTCTCGGAACAACGATTGCTGTTGAGTGTTGATCGTGAGATTAACCGAATCTGCCAGCAGTAAGGCGGACAGTAACAAGGCTTGGGTAATATGGTTAACATAAGTGAACGGATGATAATCGTCGTGATGTTATAACAGCTAAAACTGCTGACAGGCTGTATCCAAAAGGTGTGAGGACAGGTTATATTTTGGAGCTGGTGATATACGTGAACGTAGTTCCTCCGGCGTAGAGTTCGAACCTAAGTTACCCGATTTGTTAGTTATGCAGAACTTGGTAAGTCCGTATTCCTCTCTGATATTGGGAGAAGGCAGTCCGTGAGGAATGCCGAAGGGAGTGCGGATATGGGAATGTAGAAAAAGCGAATGCCTTTTAGTAATGGAAAGGATAGAGATTGAAACATCATCTCATCCCGATGAAATATCGGGAGGCAGACTTCTACAAGGTCTCTCTTTACGAGAAACTTTAAGAAAACTTGAAATTCAGGAGGCAAATAGAGTTTTGTATGAATACAAAATATGCGTCTGAGACTGTTGGATCACAAGCTTGGAATAACATCGATTGGATAGAAGTTAAGAAGACAGTAAGATTATTACAGGAACGTATCGTAAAGGCAAAGCAGAAGGGTCAGAACCGCAAGGTGAAATCCCTTCAATTTATTTTAACCAGATCTTTTTCAGCTAAACTTCTCGCAGTCAAAAGAGTAACGGAAAACAAAGGCAAACGAACATCTGGTGTTGATCATCAGCTTTGGACTACCACTAACTCAAAATGGCAAGCTGCTTTAAATCTCAAATCAAAAGATTACAAAGCATCACCGCTGCGAAGAGTGAGTATTCCGAAATCGAATGGAAAAACCAGACAATTGGGAATTCCAACGATGCGGGATAGAGCGTTTCAAGCTCTCTATCTGATGGCATTAGAACCGTTGGCGGAAACAACAGCAGACAGAAATTCTTATGGATTTCGTTCCAAAAGAAGTTGTGCTGACGCAATTCGTCAATGCTTTATTGTGTTAGGTAGAAAGAGCTCGGCTCAATGGATATTAGAGGGTGATATTAAAGGTTGTTTTGACCACATCAGTCACAAATGGCTTCTGGATAATATTCCGATAGAGAAGAAAATCCTTAAGCAATGGTTGAAATGTGGTATCCTTGAAGGTGATAACTTATTTTGGACAAAATCCGGAACACCGCAAGGCGGAATCATCTCTCCCACTCTGGCGAATATGACGCTGGACGGATTGGAAAGAGTAATCGATAAAGCTGGAGGAGTTACAAAATACACTAAAACCGGAGAGAAAAGAAACAACAAATATCAGATTCACTTTGTGCGATATGCCGATGATTTTATCGTAACTTGCAATGACAAAGAGGTATTAGAAAATCGGATAAAGCCGGCAATCGAAGATTTCCTGAGTCAAAGGAGATTAGAACTTTCAGATGAAAAAACAAGAATCGTCCATATTGATGATGGTTTTGATTTTTTAGGACAGAATGTTCGAAAATACAAAGGAAAATGCTTGATTACACCTTCTAAGAAAAGTTTCAAATCTATTGCACAGAAAATTAGAAAATTGGTAAAGGAGCATAAATCCGCAAGTTCGTCTTGGCTGGTGAAAATGCTTAATCCAATCATTCGAGGTTGGTGCAATTATCATCGGAAGATTATTTCATCGAGAGCTTTTGCAAAACTGGATCACATTATTTTTAAGAGCATTTGGAACTGGGCAAAAAGGCGACATCCAACCAAGTCAAAGGGATGGATAAAACAGAAATATTTTACAGCAATTGGAAACAGAAGTTGGATTTTCTTTGGAAAAGTGAAAGAAAAAATAGTAACCCTAATTTCTGCGCAGTCTATAAAGATTGTGAGACATCTTAAGATACGAAATACAGCAAATCCGTTTGACAAGTGCTGGAGAGATTACTTTATTGTCAGAAAAAGAAATGGAACAGATATGCGATGCCGTGTCATTTAATGAAATTAATGACATTTGAGAGGCTTGAGCCGTATGCGGTGAAAATCGCACGTTCGGTTCTTAGGAGAGGGAGAAAGCGAGAGCTTTCTTCCTTATCCGACCACTCTCAGATTGAAAGAAAAGTATGAAGAGCGTGGCAGCTGCCAAACATTAGTGGACATAGTTTTAAATTTTGGAGATAAAAGTTGAGGTGATAAATTGAAGGATTCGAACATTGAACAACTTTTCGGAGTTTGGGCTAGCATTAACTGCGAATTAGTAATTACGAGTAAAATGATTATGCTATTTCAAAGAATTGAAGACAAATTTATATCATCGGTTTCAATGCTTCAAATGAGCAATAATCAAATGATTGTTTATAATAAAGCCGTTGCTCAATTTGATAAAGTAGATAAAAAAGCTATTTGTAAATATTATAGTGAAACAAAAGAAAAATGGATAGAAAATGGAGACGAAATTGATTTACGAACTCCAATTCGTAGAAATACTTATTCTATAATTAATTCAAAGCTGTCATTTTCTGTTTTAAATGATAACGATTTTTTCTTAAAGTATGATAAAATGACTAATATAATAACTTTAAACTCTGTTTATTCTAAAAACATAAAATTTGAGCAAATAGAAAAAATCCAAGTAATTGATTTTGAAAGTAAAATAAACGCAACTCAAGATTCGATCGGAATGTGCTTAACTGGATGGAATCTGGGTTCTGGATTCCTGGAAGACGATAATGAGCATAATTTTACAACTGAGATTAACACAAATAAGCATTCATACATTTTTACATTAACTAACTGGCATAATGATAAAATCTTGTATTGCAGAGCTGCTAAAGTTAAATCTAACAATAAAGGTTCTGTATTCGCTCAAAATATTCGATTAATGAGAAACAGCAATGAATTTACGGCAAGAATGGCTGAAGATAATTTAAAAGTTTCAAAAGAGAATATTGTTATTAAAAACCAACTTTTCGATCCAAATAAATGTGTATTCATTAATGACGGAGAAGAAATTTATTGGTCACTAAAAGATTTTTCAGAAGATGAGATAATTCTTAATGGATGTGGAGAA
>JAGYMQ010000019.1 GCA_018400535.1 Candidatus Cloacimonadota bacterium | reverse complement strand
TCGTAATTCCATGCAAGGAAAAACTGATTTACCAGCCGTTTGGGAGCGCATTTCCTATATCAAATATCGACAGGAAAAACATGAAGAAGCTTTACTCACTTTGGAAAAAATTCCTGATGAAAAAATCTATAATAAAAATTTCCTGCGGGGAAAGATCTATTTTGCGCAGCGCAACTACCAAAAAGCGGTTGATGCTTTCTCCTTTGCCGCTCAGAACGCTGAAACTGATGAAAAAAAAGAATCTGCTCTTTCTCAAAAAGCCTGGTCACTTTATAAAATGAAGCGATTTGATGAAGCTTCAAAGATCTATTCGCAGCTTGCCGACAAGACAGGCTCAACTGCAGAATACATTTTCAAATCTGCTTCTGCAGCTTTCAGCGCCGAAGATTATGAAAGAGCGATAAAACTTTTTAAACGGTTTTTGCAAAAAACTTCTGATGAAAGTAAAAAAAAATCAGCAAAGCTCAGTATTGCAGATGGTTATTACAATCTGGAAAATTATCAGGAAGCAGCAAAATATTATCGAGATCTGATCATCATCGAAACAGATGAAAAAATATTGAACAATGCTTTGAACGGCTTGCGCTGGTCGGCCGAACAAGATGAACAGGTCAATTTTTTGGTTGAAATAACACATCTTTTGCAAAAAATCGAAGAAAGATCTTTGCAAAGAAAATTGTTGGAAGCCAAGATCAATTTCGAATTGAAAAATGAAATGTTTGAGCAGGTCATCAAGACAGCAGATCAGATCATCGAACTCGATCCAGACTTTGCTGGAATTGATGAGATCATTTTGATGAAAGGTAACAGTCTATTCAAAATTAATAAGTTTGAGGAAGCAGCTCTTGTTTTTTCCAAGCTGGCAAAAGATAAACCGACAGCCGAGGTATTCTTGCAATGGTCTCAATTATTATTGCAACAAAATCTGATCGATGAAGCGCTGAAAAAAATGCGTAAAGCTTCGATGCTTTCCTCTCGCTCGGATATCTGGTTGTTGCTTTTGGAGATAGAAGTGAATGAAAAAAACGATTATTTCCAAAATGATCTAAATCGTTATCTGGAATTTGCTAGAGGTGAAGACAAGGAACTAGCAGAACTCCTATTGGTGCAATATAAGATTGAAAAGAATATTGCTGATCCCGATATTCCACAATTGCTCAAAGAACTTTCACAAAGCGAATCGAAAAAAGTTAAAGCAAAAGCGCAATTTCTATTAGGCTGGAAATTATATCGGGAGAACAAACTTGATGAAGCGATCCCTGAACTTTTACGTGTGCGTTATCTCTATCCAGAATTCACTGAAACCCTGATCCAATCAGAAGCTTATGCTTGCCTTGCCTATCTGAAAAAAGGCGATATCGAAAATGCAGAAAATATTTTTGAATCGATCAAAAAAGATATTCCACCCGATCTGAAAAATGAGATCGAAAAGTTGATGAAGCTGGAGGATGCAAATGAATAGAACAATTCTGCTGATCTTCCTGCTGCTGATCTCTATGGAAATGATGGCTCAATCTTCGTTGGATATCGGTGATATCAAAATTTTTGGAGAAGAAATCAGCGAACAGGACAGTCTGCGAGATGATAGCGATCTGTCTGCTTTCTGGAAAATTGATGATCTTGAAAAATTCAATTATGAACCAGATTTTTCTCGGAAAATCTTTCCCGAAGCTTTTCCTGCTCAAGATAAAATTGCTTTTGATCTGCAAGCAGGCAGCACCGAATTATTTGATCTGAAAGCTATCTATAGTGGAAAAATCGACCTGCTGTTTACTTCCGAATATTATAATTGGAACGAAGATTGGAATAGATCTGAAAATTCTTTTTTCCTAAGCGTTGGCTCAGAAAATTGGTTAACTTCTGCCGAAATTGATTATGATATTTATCATGCTGATTCAATCACCACGCAAGGAAAAAGTGCTGGTTTCAACTTGAACCTTAACTCTGATCCAACCAAAAATATTTTAAAAAGATTGAATGTGAATACCGATTTTTGCGATCTTGAACAAGCTGATCGAAAATTTTCAGAGCTCAATTTTCGTTCAGATTTTGATCTGGCTTTCCTGAATTTGAACTCAAAAGTAAAAGTGAGTTATCTGCGCTCTGATCTTTTTGGTTCATTTCAGCTCGGTTGGGAAAGATCGAGTTTTCTGAAAGACTTAGCTCTTTGGCTTGGTGCTGATCGCAAGATGATCTTGCCCAGTTTATCCATTCAGAAAAGATTTTTTCTGAACGATAAAAATCAGATCAAGCTCTTCAATCTGCCGCAGATCAGCGAAACTTCCAGAAGCGATGAATTGAAACAAAACGTTCTTTTGACTTTGGATATGAAGAAGCAGCAGACGAAAAAGCCGGTAAATGCCAATATCGTTTTTTTGAATAACACTTTCTTCGCAAAATCATTTTACTACAATTTTCAATGGCTTTTTGATCAGCAAAATTATACTTTCCAGGATAGTTTCTATAATTTTGATTATCAGGAAAATCATCTGCATAAAATCGGGTTTAGATTGCGTTTTGAGATCAATGATCTTTATTTTGAAGAAGATATATCCTATTGGAAATTTGACAGAGAAACCGCTTATGAAGCAAATTATCATTCCATGACTTCCTTCGGTTTTAAAAACAAGAAATATGACTTTATGGCAAAATTTCATTATATGGGAGATAGGGAAGATGCCTTTGATTCAAAACTTGATGATCTGATATCTTTAGACATTTATGCTGCTTACAAAATTAGTGAAAAGTGGTCGATTACAACACAATTGGAAAATATTCTCAATGATAAAGTAGAACGCTGGGAATATTATCCTGAGAATAAAATTAATTTTTCGATTGGAACACAATTTGAATTTTGATATTATAGTAAACCGTCGTCGATATTGCAAATACAAATTTAATAAGTGTATCGTCAGCCTGAGTGTAATCGAAGGATCAGGCAATTACGCATAACCAAAATTATCATGTTTAATAACTGTTTTGATCATGCTAATTTTCGCAAGAATTTTGTTCATCAAGAAAGATATTTTTTCAAAGAAAAATAGAAAGTCGCTCCTTCATTAATTTTGCTCTCAGCTCGGATCGAACCGTTCAATCTTTCGATGATCCGTTTCACATTTGCCAGTCCGATCCCGCTGCCTGAAAAATCTTTTTTCGGATGCAATCTCTGAAAGACTTTGAAGAGCTTGTCAGCATATTTCATATCAAAGCCGACACCATTATCTGCGATGAATATTTCCACGAAATCATTTTTTAGCTCTTTAAATCCAATTTTGATCTTTGGTTTTTCTTCTTTGGCTGTAAATTTCAGCGCATTAGAAATGAGATTGTCCATCACCATTCTTATCAAGCTAGGATCGCCATAGACTTTTGGTAGTTCAGAAACTTCAAAATTGATTTCCTGCTTTTTATCTGATAATAGCTGATCTTCAAAAACTTTATCAATAATCAAATTCAGATCTATCTTCATCAGATGTATTTCTCTTCTGCCCACGCGAGAAAAGAGGAGCAGATCCTCGATCATCTGTTTCATTCGTAAAGTGGAGGAAATAATTTTTTCCAGATAATAATTTTTATCTAGTTTTGGATCATCGATCTTATCTTGCAATATTGAACTGAAACCGCTGATATGACGCAAAGGAGCTTTCAGGTCGTGAGAGATCGAATAGGCAAAGGATTCCAGATTTTCATTGGCATAATTCAATTCACGATTGACTTCTTTTAGTTTTTCACTGGAGCTATCGACATCTTCCAAAAGTGAGGTGAGAGCAATTCTGGATTTGTTCAGATATTCATTTTTTTCTTCTAGCTCTTTTGTTCGCTCTTTCACGAGTTGTTGCAATTGCTCATGATGTTTATCCAGTTTGGAAAGTGATCTTTTCAACTCAGTGATATCCATTGCTATTTCGACTTTGACGATGCTGCCGTCGATCCATTCGATAGCTTGGTCTGTGATACGATACCAATTTTCGAATTTTTCGTTATACATTTCCCAGACATAAGCACCTTTGGGTTTTCCATTTTCATCAATTATTTTATCATTCGTGCAATAGTGACATGGTTGAGTTAGATTATCATGAAAGATTTTCCAGCAGATTTCACCGACGGGATCGAAGCCAAAAAGTTGTTTCAGAAATTTATTGGCAAAGAGGATTTCATAGGTATAAATATTTGTTACATAGACAATTGCCTCAATTGAGTTCATGACTGTTTGAAAGCGTTGAAAATCCTTTTGAAATCTTTTTTCATCTTTTCTTTTCTTGATATACATTGCCAGATCGTTTGCTGCGACTGAAAGGAAGTTGATCTCTGCTTGTGCCCAATCTTTTTCATATTCACAATTATCAAAACCGATGAATCCACTGAATTCATCTTCCGTCCGGATCGGTAATGCCAAAATGCTTTTTATCTGCTGTGGAGCCAAAATTTTTTGTTCGATTTCAGGAAAATCCTTGATTTTGCCTTTGATCAATTCACCTTGAGAAAGCACTTTTTCCCAGCGCGGAGCAAAATCTTTATATTTCAAATTTTGTAACATTGGATTATCGATTTGTGTTGTGATCCCCGAGTGACAGAATTCAGCGATGTGATTCATCAATAATTCGCCTTTTTCATTTTTGGAATTCAGGAAGATATAAGTCCTGCTGGCTTTTGTGACAGAACCGAGAATATTAGTGATTTCCTGAAAGACATTATCAGAATCGTTTGTGAGTAGAATTTCTTTAACTTTATTTAGGGCAGTTAGATAATTTTCTCTTTCTTGCACTTTTTGTGCGTTCAATTTTCTTTCTGTAATATCCAAAATATTTTCCAGAAAATAAGCTGGATTTTTATCTTTGTCGAGGATCAAACTGGTGCTGATGAGCGTTGTAATTTCTTTATTTGATTTGATCAGCAGCTTTTTTTCCAAACGCAATTTTTTGAGTTCACCCTTTTTTAATTCTTCATGCTTTTTGATGAAATTTTCTTCAGTTCCTTCGACCAGGTAATTTTCTATTTTTTTGCCGATCAATTCTTTTTCAGAATAACCGATCATTTTGCAAAAAGCATCATTTGCGTTTTTGATGTTGTAATCGGTAGATAGCTGAAGAATTGGTGAAACCGTATTTTCATACATGTTACGGAATTTTTCTTCGCTTGTTTCTAAAGCTTTTTCCATTTTAATTCGTTGCGTAATATCACGATCTATTCCGCGATAACCGATTAATTTATTGTCTTTGTCAAAGATCGGAATGGCGGTCGATTCCATATAAACTGCTGAGCCATTTTTATGTCTGAACAAGCTTTTAGAACTCGTCCAACCTTTTCCAGCTTTCAAAGATTTACGCAGAATATTAATTTCTTTTGGATCATTTCGATTTGCTTTAAACCAGAATTCCGTGGTTGGATGGCCCACAATTTCTTCAATTTCATAGCCCAAAAGGTTTTTCACTGCTGGATTGGAAAAAGTGTGTATCCCGTCTTTATCCATTTCCCAGACCCAATCTCCGATAGTATTGATGAAAGAGCTATAATATTCTTTTTCTTTTTCCAAAGCTATTTCTGCCACCTTTTGAGAGGAAATATCAAAGATCGCAGCTTGCAGATATTGTCTATCTTCCAGATCGATACGATTCAAAATAATACGGGCATCGAAGTCTTTTCCATCAAAGCGCTTATGTTTCCATTCAAAAATATTTGAACCTTTTTCCATGGCTATTTTGATCAATTCTTTGGCTTTCTTTTCAGAATCTTTGCCATCTGGCTGAACTGGTGGTGAGATCTTCCAAGGATAAATGTTTTGCAATTTCTCGTTTTTTGGCAGTTTGAATACATCACGAAATGCTTGATTGCAATCGATCAATTTCCAGCCACCTTCGATATCGATGATCATAAGCGCTTCTTTGGAAGTTTCAAAGAGTTTGCGATATCTCAATTCGCTGTTTTGCAAATTATGTTTATATTCTATTTGTTTTGTGATATCGCGGAAAACAGTGGCAAAATAATATTTTTCTGGTGAATATGCCTGGATCTGAAACCATTTTTTGAGACTGCCACTTCTTTGTGTGAAGTTTTTTGGTTTCCCGCTCAGAGCTACTTCTCCATAAATTTTTATCCAGTCAGTTCTATCTTTTTTTAGATCGGGAATTATCTCTGTGACTCTTTTTCCGATGATCTCGTCTTTGGGCAAGCCAATAATCTCTTCGAAAATTGGATTAACTTCAACAAATTGATAATCAACAGGTTTGTCTTTTTCATCGAGAATGATCTTATGAAAAGCAAAGGCATTTTGCATATATTTGATAATGTTTTGATAACGTTTTTTTTGTTTCTGAAGAGCAATATCGGTTTTTT
Organism: Candidatus Cloacimonadota bacterium; assembly: GCA_018400535.1. GTDB lineage: Bacteria > Cloacimonadota > Cloacimonadia > Cloacimonadales > TCS61 > TCS61. The sequence goes on along the minus strand of JAGYMQ010000019.1, from coordinate 8,730 downwards.
GTTTTTTGATCGCCAAGCCGGAGTGTTTGGCAAAAGTTTCTATCAAAGGTATATTTTCAATATCATTTTTTTCGGGAAATATTATGGCTGCATTGGCAAAAAGCTTTTTGTCTAGCACAAATCCGATTCCATAAATAATTTTGATCTTTAGAAATTTTTCTATACTCTGGCAGATCTTTTTAGGAATTTTGCCGAAGGAAAGTTCATATAAACCAGAGGGAAATTTTTTTATTTTTCCATCTTTCAATTCCAAAAGCGAACTGTCATAGCCAAAATTTTTTCCGATCAGACGAAAATTCAGCATGGAAAAGACCTTATTCAAATTTTTACTTTTACCAAAAATCGCTTCTGTCGTTGTCTTTTTTTTCAGTTCATCGACAGAATTTACGATGATATAAGCATTTGGATTGATCAGATGAAGGCAATTTCCGATGTATTGATAAATGTTTAGATCACTTCGATCGCTGGCTATCGATAAAACTGATTCTGTGAAGAAATCTAAATATTGGTCAATTTTATTACCGTCTTTCATTTTTTTCTCCAATTGGATCAATTTTAAGTTTCTTTTCTAGATATTTCACCTTATCTTTCAATTCTTTGATGCGAAGCTCTCTCCCCACGAAAAGATGATTGAATTTTTCCAATTCATTGTTTTTTCTTTCCAGTTCTTTTGTGCGTTCTTTCACCATTTTTTCCAGATCATTGCGGTAGGATTCCAATTTTTTTTGAGTTTGTTTTTGCTGTGTTATATCTTCTTGAATAGCTGCTATTTCTATAATCTCATCATGATCATCTTTGATCGGAAACAATTGCGTTTTGATCGGATATTGCAATCCATTTCTCCGTTTGCAGAGCATCTCACCTTGCCAGATACCTCTTTCTATCACTGCTTTTCGCAGTTCTTCGCTGAATTCTGTTTGGTTATCCGTGATAATGAATTTTGCCGGGTCTTCTCCTAAGAGTTCGTTTTGTTGGAAACCACACATATTTTCGAAAGCCTCATTCACATAGTGGATCTTTCCCTTTGTGTCGGTCAGGATCACGCCTTCTTTCATATTGCGAATGATCTCTGCTAGCCGACGATTTTCTCGTTCTGTTTTTTTGCGTTGGGTCACATCGCGAATGATGGAAATGACCGAATCATCGGAAAGTATTTTGGAATTGATCTCTACTGGAATATTTTCACCATTTTTTGTGATCAATTTTGTTGGCAGGATCTCGGATTTTTTTGCTTTTTGAAAGAACAGGTTTGGTAAATTTTTATTAAAATAGAATATTTCCTGGATAGACTTATTCTGCAAATCGTCAAAAGAGTAGCCACACATTTTTATAAAAGCTGAATTAACCTGGATTAGTTTACCTTTTTTATCGATCTTACAAATCCCATCGGCAGCTTGTTCATTGAGTATTTTATAATTTTCTTCACTTTGTTTCAATTTCATTTCTGCTGCTTTTCTTTGAGAAATATCTTCTTGTAGTTCTTTTGTCTTGATTTTGATCTTGTGTTCCAATACACGATTGAAACTGAAGAAAAACAGGATCAGCACAAAGGCGATGATCATTGAATATCTTATCCAAATTGGAATTATCGAAATTTTTTCGGAAGCGCTGAAATATTTATCTGCCACATCATAATATAGTGAGCTGTTATCTTGTTTCAAGTTTCGGATATGGTGATCGATCTTTTTTGCGAGTTTGACTGACAGAGTGCTTTTTTTATTGAAGGCATATTGCATTTTCGCTGGCTGCAGAACGATCGGAGTCGATTCGACCTGATAATGTAGATCATGGATATTACCAAAATCTTTATCGACAATTCCCGCATCGATTTTTCCTGAAGATAAAGTTTCAAAAATTTCGCGATAAGTATCCATCTCGATGATCTGAGCGGAAATTTCAAATTTATCGATCACTGCTTTCAAGCCTTCTGGACCTTCCAGATCGAAGCTGTTTTTCAAGCCGGCAATTGTTTTATCTTTTAGATCAAGAATAGAATGGATCGAAGAACCGCTTTTTCGATAAATTCGTGTCCAACTGAGATGAACCGTTTCCGAACAAAATGTGAAAAGTGAATCTCGCTGCGGAGTCCAACCTACATCGACCATAATATCTATTTCATTTTTTTGCAGTCGCTGTAAACATTGTTCCCACTTTCCGTAAATCCATTTTATCTGCCAGTTTTCTTGATCAGCAATATAATTTGTGATTTCAGCCCAGAATCCAGCAGGCTGTCCTTTTTCGTCAGAATATATCTTGGGTGGATTTTCATAATATCCGATCTTGATCAAATTCTCTGCGAGTAATTGACCAAAAATCAAAAACATTAAAGCAAAGATAAAAACTAATTTTAAGAATCTCATCTATTTACAGCTCCAATTATCGAAAAATCTTTTCATTTTCTTATTCTTAAGTTGCTCTGTGCAAGATAAAATTTTCTAAATATGAACTCAGAATATTTCTAAAACCAAAAGAAAATTTTTCAATGAGCAAAATCTATGAAATAAATTTTCACTGTCACGAATTGTCAACAGTTCATTTGTTTGGTGTGGTAATCAAACGATTATCGATTGGAATCAAAAATAGTTAGTGAATCAAAAAAAGCTTGCGAATAATAGATAAAAAAAACGCCCAAATAATTTGGACGTTTTGATATCAGCTCGAAAGAACTTTTCACTCATCAATGATCTTTTCGACTTGTTGTTTATCGTCAGAATAGGTGAAAGCGCTTAATAAATTGTGGGCATTTTCTTTGTCGATGACTTTGGGATAGACCAAGCGCACGCAGCTGATCTTTTCTTCTGAGAATGAAAAGATATCGATCAATCGAATCAGTTGTTCGATGGTGAAATGTTTCGATTTGACTGCAATCCTGATCACAGCAAGCTGATCATCAGCAAAACTTTCATTTTCAACATTTTGCAACAGATCATTAAATTCTGAATTATTCATTGCTGTTTGTTTTTTTTCTACTGGCTTTTCCTGAAGGATTGGTTGATTGTTTGTTTGTTCATTTTGTTGCATGCCAGACAATTCGATATTCACATTCACATCAGAAGATTCAGCTTGTTCAGTCTTTTCCTGGCTCACGTAAATATCATCAGGTATCAAAGTTAATAATTCATAGATCTGATCAATAACTTTTGCCGATTTTTTTTGATCATAGGCGTTCAGTTTTTCTAAATATTTGGTTTGTAAATATTCGACTCTCTGTGCGATTTCATCTGCTAAGGAAGAATTTGTATTCGCATTTTTTGAAACCTCATCCACGGAGAATTTAAAATTGCCAGCTGGACTTTCAAAGGAAAAGGATTCAGCGTTCAATTTGACAATCAATAATACTACTAACACAACAACCGTTTTTTTCATGATTCACTCCTCTTCTTTTTTTCTTTGCGAATATCTCTTTTTTTAGAGATACTTAGCGTGATTATTTATTTTATTGTTTTGATAAAAATAGATACTGAAATTCTCTTATTTCGTGATTATCATTATTCACACAAGATTTTTATTTCAATATCACTCCACTCATCGCATCAAGTTTGATCTGCAATTTTGTTCCGTCTTGTAAATGATATTGTTTTCCGCTGATCTGATCTATGACGCTGCGTTTCTGGATATCAGTATCTATCACAATATTTTGTGGAGATTCTTCATTATTTATGATCACAATGATCTTTTCATTATCCAGAATTCTTTCGAAAGCATAGATGCGGTCTTGCGTAAATAATGTTTCGAATTTACCCGTTCTGAGAGCTGGATTTTCTTTTCTGATCTCGATCAGTTTTTCGTAATATTCGCGCAAAGCTACTTTTTCGGGATCTTCTGTGTATTTCCAGTTAAAAGGACGACGGCAATCAGGATCGTGTCCTCCCATCATACCGATTTCATCGCCATACCAGATATGCGGTGCGCCCACATAAGTCATTTGGAAGAGGGCAGCCAATTTCAATTTGGAAATATTGCCACCAGCAGATTCCAGGAAGCGATGCGTATCGTGGCTGTCGATCAGATTCATCATGACTTGCACAGCTTGAATCGGATAGTTGAAACGACCTGGTTTCAGCTCACGGTCAAAAGTTTTTGCATTGGCATTTCTTTCTACGAAAAATCGCATAACGGGATCTTTGAAATAGGCATAATTCATGGTTGCGTCAAAAACGTCATTATTCACGAATTCGGTGGCATTCGTCCAGATCTCACCAACCAGATAAGCATCTGGTTTCAAGGATTTCACTTTTTCGCGAAAGAGTTTCCAGAACCAGAAAGGAACTTCATTAGGAACATCAAGGCGAAATCCATCCAGATCCATTTCTCCGATCCAATATTCTACGACATCATCCAAAAGATAATTCACCACATCCCAATGAGGATTGGCATCTTCCACATTTTTAATGGAATTCTCAGTCTGATTAGAAAGTTCAAGATCGAAATTCAGATTCGGCATTTCGCCAAATCCCCACCAGCATTCATAATAATCGATCGGTTTATAATCAGCTGGAACAGGATCAGGCAGCGGCCATTTTTTCCATTCAAACCAATCATAGTATTCTGATTTTTCGCCTTTTTTCATTCCATCCTGGAAAGCCCAAAAAGTTTCTCCCGTATGATTGAAAGCCACATCGATGATCACGCGGATTCCCTTTTTCTTTGCATCTGCCATGAAAGCTTTGAATTCTGATTCGGTGCCGAAATGAGGATCGAGCTTCTTATAATCAACTGCATCATATTTGTGATTGGATTTTGCCTGAAAAACAGGATTGAAATAAATAATCGTGATGCCGAGATCAGCGAGATAATCCAATTTTTTGTGCACGCCGACGATATCTCCACCATAAAAACTATTGTAGTCAGGCTGTTCACCTTGATGATAGGGACTTTGTTTCAAGCCTTCAATGTCATACCAATCTTCCACCAAATGAAAATATTGTGTGTGTTTGGGAAGTTTCTTTCCTTTGTCAGGTGGAATATTTATTTTTTCATAATACCATTCTGTGAAATCGGGATCATTTGCTTTATCTCCATTATAAAAGCGTTCCGGGAATATTTGATAGATGACGCCGTTTTTTACCCAATCGGGAGTAAAGAAAGGCTCAACTGTTTCTTGTGAATAATGATATAGTTCTATTTCAGAAAGGTTTTTGGCAAAACCTTTTTCACCCAAAAAATATTCTTTTCCGCCATCTTCATAAATGAAGCAATAATCAAACTCTTTTTTGGGATCAGGAATCGTGATGATCGCTCTAAAATAATCATAAGAATTGCTTTGGGAAACCAGATCCATCGGTATTTTTTCTTTATCTTTCCAGAGAAATAATTTTTCTACATCATCAGGATGGGAGCGCGTCTTGAATTCAATTTTTGTTTCAGTCAAAGGATTGACCGTTTGTAGATCCTGTTCAAAAGGAATTCCATAAGTAAGGATTTCTCCATCACCTTTCTCGATCGTAACTTTTTGATAGCTGTCATCAACGACAAGGATGGAATTTTTTCCACCGAAACCATCATCTACGAATTTTTCTGCCTTATCGTCAGTTATCCACTCGCTGCCGTTTACTACGAATTTGTAATGGTATTCATCGGGTTTGAGCAGCAGAAACGTCTGATATGAACCATCTTCTTGCTTTTTCATTTCGTTTGCTTTTTGATTCCAATCATTAAAAGAACCGGCAACATAGACGTCATTGACGATTCCATCTGGTTTATAAGAAAATTCCACTTTTCGTAAAGCAGTTAATTCTTCTTTATTTCCCACGAAAATTATCGAATTTTTTCCTCCATAACCATCATCAATTAATTCATCAGCATTGTCGTCTGTGAGCCATTTTCCATCAACGATGAATTTGTAGGCATATTTTCCCTTTTTCAGATTCAAGGTTTTTTTGTAAATGCCGTTATCTTCTTTCATAGGCGTGGCGCTGTCTGACCAGTTGTTAAAATCTCCAGCAAGATAAACGGTGTGTTTTCCTCCGGTCAGCGGTTTATAGGTAAACGTGGTTGGATAGCCGCTGCCAGATGGTTTTGGTTGGGATTTTCCGTCTGATTGTTTTGCGGGAGTTGTTTCTTTTCCCACCTCGATCAGCGAATTTTCTCCACCCAGTCCATCTTCGATTGTATTAGGATTATCAGGATCAGTTTTCCATTGATCGCCATTCACCACGAATTTGTATTGATATTTTCCCGGTGGAAGTTCAAGTGAAGTTTTCCAAATACCATTTTCTTTTTTCATTGGATTTGCCTGTGTGTCCCAATCGTTGAATTCACCAGCAAGAGCGACGTTGTCTGCATCGGGGTCTTCATAGGTAAAAGTGATTTGACCAGCCGAATTGGTGATAGATCTTGTATTTTCTTCTGATGCTGGAGGTGTAAATTCTCCCATTCCGAGCGTCGCACAACCGGAGATTGTCATAACAATTAACATAGTTAAAAATATATTTTTCATATTTTCCTCCTGAAATTAATATTGTCTGCTGAAGACTGAATTAAATTCTCTATAGCCTTCTTCACCGAAATGAACATTTTGTTGGGGAATTGTATCATTTGACATAGTATTAGCGTCTCCGCCGCCGATCAAAGCGACGATAGCGATTTTTCCATTTTCCGGGAAATTACCATTTTCATATAAATTTGCAAAAGGAATAGACATTTCAATAACTCCATTTCCCATTTGCAGATAAGTTTCATAATCATATTCTGGATCATTCAAATTTTTGAATTCAGTGCTGTTATCACCAAAAAGACAAAAACCAATATCTGCTCCGAATGAGGAAGGGCAGGTTACGTTTTTAACCAAATTACCACTGGCAATTTCGCTATTTATTGTGGAAAAATCATTAGTTCCAGTAACCGAAGAAGCGTCATAATCAATATCGAGGTAGAGATTTAAGCTATTTTGTGTTTCGCGAGTGGCTTCCAAAGCCAGATAAAGATTTTCATCATCACGAGCTAAATATAAATTCTGGAAATCATTCATCGCTGACCAATTAGAATTGTTCAAATTTTGATAAACTGGTTGCCAATTCTCGTCAATTGAGCCATCCACTACGATCTCTCTGAATTCGATCGGTTGGATCAGTTTCAGTAAAACCGAATCTACCAAGGTAGTGACCTCATCTTCCAGAGTTATGTCAACAAGCTGTAATTCTTGGTAGTTTTCAGCAGAAAAAGTGAGTAGATATTCTGCTGCTGAAAGCTGGGAAAATTGATATCCGCCTGATTCATCTGTGAAAGTTTCATCGATAACAATTCCATAATCTTGATTTTGAATTTCTACTTTTGCCTGCAGAGTATCCGGCGCACCTTCTTCAAAATATACTTTTCCTGTAACGGCGGCATTATGTTTAAAAATTGTTTCATTGGGATTCGTTTTACAACCTGAAAAGATTAATAGGATTAAAAACAATATTATCCATTTCTGCATTTTAATCTCCTTCATTCAGCAAATTTCGCTGTGAATACAGAATCAAATTCTAACGCATTTTCCTGTTGCGGAATGGAATCATCAGCAACGCTGACATCATCTCCTCCTCCGATTATCGCAACCAGAGAAAGTTCGCGGTGCATTGGTATTATTCCATCAACAAATATCTCGTTCAAGGGAATAGCAATTTCTATCACATCGGTTTGAGCAATGATATTGGAAGTGATAATTGCCGTATCAACAGTTGCAGGATCTTCCAAACTAACCACGCAAACATTATATTGCAGAGCCCAACCGCTGAAGGCAAAATCTGCTCCGAAAAAATCGGGACACGTGACAGTTTTTCGCAAATGATTACCAATATCGCCACCTTGAATAATGGAAAAATCGTTTATTCCGACCGAATCGGCAGTTGTGTCCAAATAAAGATTTATTGTATTTTCTGTATCAGAAAATCCACCAGAGAGTGCTATATATAGGCTATCATCATCAAAAGCCAGATAGAGATCAGCAAAATCATTTGTAATACCCCAGCTCGACGTATGATCATTGGTGTAAAGAGGTTCGTCCCAATCGTCCAAATTTCCATCGATAGAGATGGAACTGTGTTGGATCAAAACTACTTCTTCTAAATAGACAGTATCCAGCAAAGATATTTCTCCAGGAAGCAAAGTTGGATAGCGAATAACTTCCGCATAATTTTCTGCATTGAAGACGAACTTGTGTTTTCCAGGAAAGAGATTTTTGGTTTCATAAAATCCATTTTCATCAGATTGGATGGTGCGATCGATAATAAATTCTTCATTTTCCTCATAATAGATCTTGATATCAGTAACTTGTGTTTGACCTTCGAAAGTTATATATCCTTCGATTCCACAATCATTATTAATAATTGGGAAAAAAAGTTCTTCGAAAAATAAATTATCATCCTTGAAAAGCTCGAAGGTCGCACTTTGATTTATAAAGTGACGGGAATTGATAATGTAATTAATGCTATAATATCCTGGCGATAAATTTTCGATTGAAAAATAACCTGTGCTGTCAACTTCGGTTTCCCAAATCATAGATTCATAATCTGAAGATATTATCTGAATCTTTGCATTAATTGTATCCAGAGCAGTATTTTCCAGAACGATAGTTCCTTGCACGCTGCAAGTTTCAACATTTGTGATCAAATTTGGATCGTCATCACAACCAACGAAAAGCAAGCTTGTGATAAATAAACTAGCAACAATTATATTTTTCATTTTGACTCCTTTAATTCCCTCTACTGTCTCCCTTTTGGAAAAAGGGAGAACATGAGAAAAGCAAGA
>JAGYMQ010000018.1 GCA_018400535.1 Candidatus Cloacimonadota bacterium | reverse complement strand
ATCAAGGCTATCGACAAAGATAAAACCATTTGGATAATTTTCGATCTCGAGGCTATCAACATTCACGCTTTTATTTTTTATAACTATACCTTCAGAAATTTCACGTGTGCTATTTGTGCTGTTTTTGATGCGAATATTAGATAACGTGGTCGATGTAGATGGTTCTTCATTTCCTAATATGCTCAATCCGGTAGAATAATCTTCTACTTCGACATTTTCCAAATAGGCTATAACTTGATCTTCGATCTCAATTCCGGTCTGATCGGTGCGAGTGCTATTTGTGCTATTCTTGATACGGAGATTCGTCAAAGTCGGTGTTGATTCTGTCATTGAATCGTTTTTTATGACCAGACCTTTGCTATAATATAATACGTCCGTATTATCGATGAGCGGATTGGCAATACCATACAAATGCAGACCAATGCTGCCAGCTGGAATTTCATCGGCAATAATATTGATCAAACAGTTCTGAATAGTGATCGCAACATCATTGAGCGATATTCCCAAAAGGGCGTTCTGCAATTCGCAGCCAGCCAAAAACGAGTTTTCTGAAGTCGGATTGAAAATAATTCCCTGCCAGAAATAATTATCATTATAAGATTTAAAAGTTACATTCTGAGCGTTTAAAATACCATCAATGATCAAACTGTAATCTCCCAAAAAGATCACTTCGACATCGGGTTCGATCATCAGCATCTCACCTTGCAGAACCAAGAGAGAATCGGTAACATAATAAGGAGAATCGTCCTGCGTCCAGTTCCCAGAAACAATTCCACCCACGAACGTTGCATCAGCGATCAATATCTGATGAGGCTCATCAGCGTAACCGTGGTAAGAGCTAACGCCATAATCATCTTGGGCAGATATATAATATTCGATACCATCGATCGTGACAAAATCACCGGGGATAATTCCCATATAATTTCCTTCAGTCACATCCATTTCCGTTTCCTGATAGGTAAGTTGTCCCACTTTTCGATAATTCAACATTACAGATTCCACATAGTTAGTGCTATCGGATACATTTGCTTCGATCAAAATATCACTGCCCAGGGCATAAGTATCCAAAGGCGTATGCTGAATGAAAGGTGCGACATTTGGCAGCACGGCGATCTGATAGGGATGTGTGGAAGGCTGGACAGAAGGATTGGAAGAAGTGGATTGTCCATCAGTAGCAGTGATGTAATAATCCACACCATTTGCCTGCACTTCTTCTGTAGGAATAGTTGCTTCCCAGATCTGATTGCGCACGATGCCAGTTTGAATCATTGCTATAGAATTATAACTTTCATCTTCAGTAATTTTATAATAAAGTGTTGTACTTTGTGTGAATGGCTCATATTGATCGGAGATCTCAACTTCGATAGTTAATGGAGTATTTTCGGGCCAGGCTTGTTGATGCAGAGCAATAGTATTTGCTGTGCGGACAATCTGCGGAGCTGCGCCCGGCATATAGGAACTGCTGGCGGTCGCTTGTTCACCAAAGTAGGAAACATTGACATCGACATTACGCGTGATGCCATTGAAATTGGGATCATTAGAGCGATAGCGCACAAGATAGGTATTGGAAACCTGTGCCGAAATGTAATCCAAAATATCATCAAAAGGTGAAAAAATATCGAAATATGCACCGTTTGTATTTTCAGCGATTGTGCCATAATCTTGGATAGACCAGCTGTCTAATTCGATCAAAGAAAAAGTTGTAATGGAATTATTCTGCAAAATATTCAAAGCTTGACTTTGGCTATAATTCCCCATATTGCTATTTCCTGTAACATTTTCATCAGTGATCAAAATAAAGATCTTTTGCGCACCAGGACGGAAGGAAAAATTTGTCGCCGATTGATATAGTGCATCCCAGCCTGGTTCAAATCCTCCAGAAACAACATTTCTTTGCCAGATGTTATTTTTGAAAAAATTCTGATCCTGCGTGAGAATTCCATTATCTTCTATGATCGGATAACCACTATTTTCAGTTGCCCCAAATCGACAAAGCCCAAGGGCAAAATCGACTCCACCAGCTACTAAATTATCCACAAAATCATAAACGTTGTTTGCTACAGCATTTTGGTATGAGCCCATACTACCGCTGTTATCAACCAAAAAGACGATATCAGCACGACGCGAACCACCGCTCACGTCAGGAGGTGTTACTTCAAAATAATCAGTTTGCAAACTTCCATTCTCGAACACAGAAAAATCATCTTGCGTCAGATAGGGAGTTCCCACACCAAAAGAATCTACAACCACGTTCATATAGACAAAAGGGAAATTCTGTGAGTTCAGACTGGAGATATTTGCCGACAAAGGAACATATTCATAGGTTTCGATGCGAATTTCATCAACATACCAACCTGCA
>JAGYMQ010000017.1 GCA_018400535.1 Candidatus Cloacimonadota bacterium | reverse complement strand
ATTAATCACATCTCGTACTTCTTCCTCTGTGTTTTTCATCTTTTTTCTCCTATTGTTTTTCTGATTCAGTAGCTTCTTCGATAATGTCTTTCAATGCAACAATCATTCCATCATCAAATGCTTTTGTCCCTGAATTCTGATACCTGAAAGCTATTGATAACAATGTTTTTCTATTGTTTTCTAATCTATTAAGTTTATCTTTGAGTCTTTCGACTAGATTTTGCAAATTATTGTGTGAATTGAATATGATTTCTGTGTAATCGACGAGGTCATATTTGAATTGTGTTTTTGTTCTCTTAATATCTTCAGGATCATCTTTTTGTGCTTTTCTAAAGATCGTATATTCACCTCTTCTTTTACCAACTATAAAATCTGTTTGTTTTTCAAGCATCCACCAGATAATAGACTTTATCTCATAAAGACATAAACCTCTTGTTACGATAATGGGATAATCTCTGTTCGGTAATTTCATTTTCTTAATGATTCTTGTCATCTTTTTCTCCTTTTTTCTTATTTTCCTTTTTCTTTTTAACAGCCGCTCTTTTTTCCAAAAAGCAGCTTGTTGCTATAAGTCATAAATTACAGAATAAACTTGTTTGATCATTTTCCATTTCAGTTTTAGGATAACCATATTTTTGAATATCTAAAGTGTCATTTATTAGTTTATTGGCTGCATTATAAAAGTCTTTTTTTATTTCAAAACCATAGCATCTCCTGTTCATTTGAATTGCAGCAATTAAAGTAGATCCGCTTCCAGCAACGGGGTCAATCACCACATCACCCTCATCAGTAAATATGCTTATTAGTTTTTTCAATAAAGGTACTGGTTTTTGTGTCGGATGTAGTTTTGGGGTTGTTGAATCTTTTTCCCAATCAATACAATTAAATATCATTTTTCCATCATTGTTAAATTTAGGAAGTTTATCTCGATATAACAACAACCCATATTCACAGTTTCCAACAATACGCATATTTGCTTTTAATACTTGTGCTGAAAAATTCTTGCGAAACACAAGATTAATATAATGATTTATTCCATATCTTTTTGCTAATTCAATCAAATACATTTGCTGATCGAAAGCACAAAATATAATCATGCAAGGTGCTTGTCCCCTTGCTTTTGGCTCTTTTTTCATCATTTTGCTACAAAAATGCATAAACTCTGCTGGTCTAAAATCTTTATCTGTGTCAAAAAATTCAGAATTTGCAAGTTCACTTTCTCCGTTTGCATTATCTCCATTTTTGTACCAAGCTGGATTTGAGCCATAAGCATTTTTTCCAACGTTATAAGGTATATCAGCTATAACAAGTTGAGCTTTATGCATTCCGTACTTCTTATAATTTTGAAAATGATCGTTGTAAAAAAACATTATTTTCTCCTTTGTAATTTATGACTTATAACAAGTCGCTCACCGCTGGAGCGCCAATTGCAATACCAATGGTAGCAATACGCACAGCAGGACGGGAAATATTCTTCCTGTCCTGCCTGAAATGGATACGTTTTGCTATGAAATACTCTACATTCATCCGTACATAATTTATTTAATCGTTCTACCGGGGTATACTTCCAGTGCCTTTTGTAAAATTGCCATTGAAGTTTTCAACTCTTTTTTATTGAGCACGTAGGCAATTCTGACTTCATTTTTACCTAAACCAGGTATGGTGTAAAATCCCGAAGCAGGAGCCATCATAATCGTTTCACCATGATAATCAAAATCACTTAATAACCAGGAACAAAATTTATCGGCATCGTCAACAGGCAAACGTGCTACTGTATAAAAAGCACCCATTGGAATAGGTGAATATATCCCGGGAATATGATTTAATCCATCAATCAGGCACTTTCGACGTTCTATGTATTCATTGTACATCTCTAACATGTATGACTCAGGTGTATCGATTGAAGCTTCAGCTGCAATTTGACCAATTAACGGTGGGCTCAACCGTGCCTGGCAGAATTTCATGACATTTTGTAGGACTGCTTTGTTTTTAGTTACCAAAGCACCAATGCGTAGTCCGCACTCACTATAACGTTTAGATACCGAGTCGAATAAAACGATATTTTCATCTATCCCTTCCAAATGAAAAGCAGAAATGTAAGGTACTTCGGTATAACAAAACTCACGATATACTTCATCTGAAAATAAATATAAATCGTATTTTTTTACCAGATCTCTGATGTTATTCATTTCTTCTCTGGTATAAAGATACCCCGTTGGGTTATTTGGGTTACAAATTAAAATCCCTTTGGTTCGAGGGCTAATTAGTTCCTCGAATTTTTCAATGGCAGGCAAAGAAAACCCATCTTCAATGCTGGATACAATTGGTTTGATAACCGCACCGGCAGCAATGGCAAATGCCGTATAGTTCGCATAAGCCGGTTCAGGCACAATGATTTCATCTCCCGGATCAAGGCAATTCATAAAAGCAAAATTTACAGCTTCTGATCCACCGGTTGTAATGATAATATTTTCTTCAGAAACATCAATATTAAATCGGTGATAGTAATTGGCTAGTTTTGTGCGCAGGCTTTTAATACCGTCACTGGGACTATACTCTAACACCGTTCTGTCAATATTACGTATTGCGTCAATTGCTATCTGAGGAGTTTTCAAATCAGGTTGACCGATATTCAGGTGATACACTTTAATTCCGCGTGCTTTGGCTTTGTCAGCCAACGGAACTAATTTTCGAATGGGTGATTCGGGCATTGCATCCCCGCGTTGAGAAGTTTGTGGCATGTCATCAAAAATTAATTGGATGCAAAATTAGTGAATTTATTTAAAATCCACGATTAATTTCACATTAAATTGTCTTCCGGTGAGATAATTGGGTACGGCTTGTTGTTGTCCGTAAATGTCTGTAACCCAATAATATGAATTTACGTTCTTGAAATCCATCAGGTTAAAGACTTCTACATTGAGCCAGATGCTGTGAATGTGTTTTAGCCATGGCTTGTTTAATACCGCATCTTTTCCGTTGACCAATACCCGTGAACCTCCTATGTCAATCCGTTTATAAGCAGGTGCTCGCCAGTTTCCACGATACAAATTATTTCTCGGAGGACCAAAGGGAAGTCCGTCAGAATAAATGAATTTCAATTGTAATTTATACAGTGGATTGTTTGGCAGATAATCCTGAAACATCATGGAAAAAGCGTATCGTTGTTCGTTTGGGCGTGAAACCCAGCCGGGATAAACTGTTTCTGTTTCAATAATATTCAAGTTGTCATCATACATATTTCGAGTATAGCTATCTCCAATAATATCTTCTTTGGAGTTCATTAACGAAAAATTAATCCAGGAATCTGTTCCGGGTACTAACTCGCCAAAGAGCTTGAAGTCAATTCCCGCGGTATACGCTTTCGCATTATTAATCCCTGCATAGGTTATTTGTACATTATCCACATCATATGTAATGACTCTGTCGGCCAATTTTAAATAGGCTTCTGTTGTGAATTTAAAGGGTCTTCCAAAAGCCCTGAAATAATGATCTCCACCGAACACAAATTGCAGGGAACGTTGAGCCCGTATGTTTTCGTTGAGTCCAATATTCACATTTCCTATTGCATCAGAAATGGTATCTCGTATTTCCTTATAAAAAGGAGCCTGGTAGTATAAACCAGTAGCAAATCGAAAACTAAAATCTTTTTCCCAGTTAGGTACAAAAGCGAGAGAGGTACGTGGACTAACAAACAATTCCTTGTTGAAAGACCAGTAATTAGCACGCAACCCACCTGTCCAGGTATAAAGTCCCGATTCGGTATTCCATTTATAGGTGTCTTGCACATAAGCAGTTGAACGCCAGGAATGCAAGGTGTTTAATGATTTTAAGTTATAGTAAAGATTTACTGTTTCGTTGTTGTACGGTAAGGAATATCCCACAGAATCACGCCATTCCCATTCGCTGATTCGATCATCAATAATTTCTTTTTGCCA
>JAGYMQ010000016.1 GCA_018400535.1 Candidatus Cloacimonadota bacterium | reverse complement strand
TTCCGTAGTGAGAGAAAAAGAAATAGTTGTCGATGGATTGAAAGGATTGGGATAATTGGAAAGACTTACAGAACTGGACAGAATTGGATCAGCTTGCGTGATCTCTACATAAATCACATTGGAAGTAGCTGCACCGCCATCTCCAACGCAATTATATGGAATTATCGTGAAATAATATCCACCTGTTTGGAAAACCGAAACCACTACGGAATCCATAATCCCTTGTAAATTATAACATTCTCCCGTGACATCGTTTGTAAAATGATAGCCTAAAATCGGATCAAGGAAAGGACCGCTATGCAAACCAGTTGTTGGATTTTCCCACGTCAGCGCAATTTCTAGTGTATTGCCGATCTGTTCTCCATAAAAATTAGTTACAGCAGCAGGAACATCCGGCCCCACCCAAACTTCTTCCGAAACGTAACTACCGCCAAAAGAGTTCATCGCATGAACAGAATATTGAAATAAACCTGAAGTTACTGCAAAGTCAGTATATGTGCATTCGGCTCCAATAATTGGTGATGGATCAGTATAGATCAAAACACCGTCTCGAAAAATTCTGATCTCAATAAGCTCTGTGAGTGGATTACCATTTACATCTACTGTTGGATTTGTCCAACCGATCTGAACTTCTGGAACTCCACCAGGATCGGCGATAAGTGAAAAATTTGTTGGAGGTCCAGGTGCGGCTCCGTAAACTCCAATTTCATAACCGAATAAATCACTTGTTGTTCCTTTGGCAATGCCACCCAAGATTTGGATTCCTGTCACAATTTCATTAGAAAAAAATAATCCGCCGGAATGGCTATCAGGGAAATCTGAAGTAACATTATATTCCAAACCGGTAGGAATTAAACCAGCTAACTGATATTGTGTAACGATCCCATCTCCGCCAGTATAAATCCCAGAATAGATCCAAAGAAAATCATTGCCATCAGGATCAGTTTGATGAGCTAAACCATTCGCTCCTTCTGTCAGGACAAGTTGATTCAAAATAATTCCATTTCGGTCGATCAGCATCAGTAATTGATTTTGCCAGTTCGTAATCCAAAAGCCATCTTCATTTGGATCATAAGCAATGCCATCGATAGCTATCGGAGATGTAATATCATCCAAAATTGAATGAGTAGAGAAATCCATCTGGAAAATCGTGTTTGCCGATCCGCTTCCGCTATAAAAATATTCACCGTCAGTCGTCAGATCTTCTAAACCAAAAGGGATATTTGGGATAGAGAAAGTTTCTACCAAATTTCCAGAAAGATCAATCTTTGCAATTTCATTTGTGACAGAATTTGAGATGTAAAAATACTCACCGTCTGTTTCGGCTCCGCAGATATTAGAAAAACCACTAACAGCAGAAACATCTATCTGGAAATGCAGATCCCAGAGTTCACGAGTTCCCGAAAAAAGAGAATATACGATTAGAAAAAGCAAGAGTGAAAGAAACGTTTTTTTCATAGTTCCTCCATTTCAACTTTTGAATCAGTTCTGTTGAAATTTATTTCAGTAAAAGCATTCGATTTTTCGCTTTGATAGATCCATTAATTTGTAATTGGTAGAGATAAATTCCACTGCTGACTTGTTTGTTATTGTCATCTAGACCGTGCCAGACTATGGAGTGTATCATCTGCGATGATGCAGCATCGCCACAGTTGATGCATTCCAAGGTGCGTATCTTCTGACCTTTCAAATTATAGATTATGATCTCCGTGTTCTCTGTGCTTTCCGTGGTGAGAGAAAAAGAAATAGTTGT
>JAGYMQ010000015.1 GCA_018400535.1 Candidatus Cloacimonadota bacterium | reverse complement strand
TTCAAGTCCCTCAACGCCCACCATATCTATAAAAATCTTAAGGGCGTGTAGCTCAGTTGGGAGAGCGCCTGCCTTACAAGCAGGTGGTCGGGGGTTCAAGTCCCTCCGCGCCCACCATTAAGCCGTTTGTAGTGATGCAAACGGCTCTTTATTTTTTGTTGGTCGATAAATTTGATTTCTATGATAAAAAGTCTTGACTGGAAAATCCTGTTTAAATAGGCATTCAAAAAAAAATTGAGGAATAATGGCAAAAAAGAAAAATAGAAAAAAAAAGCTGAACAGTAATTTACGTTTCGATTTCAATACTATTTTCTTCTTTTTATTGTTTATCTTTGTTCTATTTTTATTATTTTACAATTTTGATGCAATTACCAAATTTGTGATCGAAAAACAGAATGAAACAACTACAGTAACTGTAAAAAATATTGAAGATAAAAAAAATGTCTTAGATGCAATCGTTCACACAAAAGAACTGTTATCAGTAACTGATGGAAATTATTCGAACAGCATCAAAGAAGATCATATCAGGATATCGATGGGCGTTTCTGCAGCCGAGATGGACCTGAATTATGCCAATATGATCTTAACTGGACAGGTCGAATTGACTGAAGGAACAATCCTTTCCGGTCATGAATTTTCTAACGGAAACCGCCAAAAAATTGAAATTTTAGATGATAAAGATTCCCAAAAATATATCGTTTATCTCTATTACGTTCAGACGAAAGAAAAAATTCCTAGCAAAACAAAACTGGCGATAATCGTCGATGATTTTGGAATAAATAATGGAGAATTGTTAGATGCTTTTTGCTCTCTGGATAAAAATATTAGTTTCGCCATTTTACCTGATCAACGCTATACACAGCAAGTGATGGAAAAAGCTCGTGAACATGGTCATGAAATGCTCATCCACATACCGATGGAACCGATCAGCTATCCAAAAAATAATCCCGGTAAAAATGCAATTTACGTGCATCAAAACGAAAAAAAGATCAAGAATTTGATGGAACATTTCATCGCACAACTTCCCTATTGCGTTGGTGCAAACAATCATATGGGATCGCTGGTAACGACAGATGAGCGTGTGATGAAAACAGTGATCTCTGTTCTGAAAGAACACGAACTCTATTTTATCGACAGCCGCACAACTCAATCTTCGATCGCCTACAAAGTTGCAAAAGAACTTCTTTTACCAGCTGGAAGGTCAAATCTGTTTTTGGATACACCAGAAATATCTCCGCAGGTGATGGAAACCAAATTATCCCAATTGCAGATGATGGCAAAATCAAATGATAAATTGATTGTGATCACTCATTGTGCCACCTGGGAACGCTATAAATATCTAAAAAAATTCATCAGCAGGATAAAGAATTATAATTTTGAATTGGTGCCAGTCTCAGACATTTTGAAAAAAGAATTGCCGGAGATTCTATAATATGGATATTCTCAAAGCTATTATTTTAGGAATTATTCAAGGATTAACCGAATTCCTCCCGATCAGCAGCTCAGGACATCTCGTTCTGGCAGAAGAATATATTAACTTTGATCAACCAAATATCAGCTTCGAAATAATCTTACATCTCGGTTCTCTTCTGGCTGTCCTTGTCTATTTCCGAAAAGATATCATCGAACTCATTGCTTCTTTGTTTATCTACAAAAAAAATGAAAGACAAAACAGAGCGAATCGTAATACTCTATTTTATATGATCGTTGTCACCACGGTTACCGGCTTGATCGGATTCTATTTCAAAGAATTTTTCACAAGCACATTTTCGGTGACTTATTACGCCAGCACATTGCTGCTGGTGACCGGTCTCATCCTCTTTATTTCAGATAAAATTACACCACAAGGTTTAAAAACTCATCAATTGGGAATTAAAAAATCTATTGTTATTGGTCTGACTCAATCATTAGCTATTTTTCCTGGAATATCACGTTCCGGCACAACTATTGCCACGGGAATTTTTACAGGATTAAAACGAGAAGAAGCTGCTCGTTTTTCTTTTCTCATCTCGATCCCAGCAATTTTGGGCGCAAATATCAGCGAGATCAAAAGCTTTATGGAATTGGAAAAGATAATGTTAATGAATTACATTTTTGGTTTGATCGCTGCTTTTATCGCAGGCTACAGCGTCATTGCCTTGCTTATTAAGTTAGTGAAAAAACAAAAATTACGCTATTTCTCCTATTATTGCTGGTTTATCGGTGGGATCACTCTCATCATCTATTTTTTCCGCTCATGAAAAATGCAAAAGTGTTCCAATATTATGAATTTTTTCAAAGCTTTGACAAATTAGCTTCCTATCCAATTTACATCATCTTTGGTGAAGAAAATCATATCAAAGATCAAGTAAAACAAAAATTATTAGATAAATTTTTGAAACAGGATCGCAATGATTTTGATTTTATGATCTTGCATGGTGATGATTGTGAGAAAACTGAATTGATCGAACAATTAGAAACGATGCCTTTCCTCAGCAAAAAAAAGATCATTGTGCTCAAAAATTTCGATCAGTTGAACGTCGAAGGAAAAAAATCTCTGGCAAAGTATTCGGAAAATCCTATGGCAACATCGATTTTGATCATCATGACTGAACGCTTTGATAAACGCATAAGCGTGAATAAAGCTCTGCTCAAATCAGCTCTCACGATCGAATGTAAAAAACCGTATAACGCAAATCAAATTGCTGGTTGGCTGCGAAATGAACTGAAAAGAAAAAATATTTTTATGGATATAAAAGCAATAGACCTTTTTGCAAATAGTATTGATACTGACTTTTTGATCGCAAAAAATGAATTGGAAAAATTGCAAATCTGGACAAAAAATTCTGGAACAATTACCTATGATGATGTGAAAGCTTCTGTGGGGCAATCACGCGTTTACAATATCTTTGAACTGCAAAATCATATTGGAAACCGTAATTTGAAAGGTGCTATCAATATTCTGGAAAATATGTTGTATAATGATGATCCCAGCATTTTTGTCGTGACGATGTTGACCAGATTCTTTCTGATCTTGTGGAAGATCGAAGCTCTGCGGAAAAGGAATATCAGCGATTCGGAAATCTCATCTCGTTATCTTAACAATATCTACTACAAATTTCGCTCCGATTATCTCTCGAGTGCAAGCAATTATTCGATTCCAAAGATCAAGAAAAATCTTTCTCTTCTTTTGCGCGCAGATAGCGATCTCAAATCAATGAATCTGAAGGAAAATATTATCATGCAACCTTTGCTCGTGAAGATCATCAATTGATAAATGGAAAAAAAATTTAAAGCTGGTTTCGTTGCTATCATCGGCAAACCAAACGTGGGCAAATCTACCTTTCTCAACAAGATCTTACAGGAAAAAATTTCCATCATTTCTCCCAAACCGCAAACCACCCGCCACCAAGTCAAAGGTATCTATAATGATGCACAAAGACAAATCGTTTTTTTGGATACTCCTGGTTTTTTAAAAGCGCGTTACGAATTGCATAATAAAATGTTGGAATATATCGAAAAAGCTCGATCCGATTCAGATCTGATAATTTTTATGACAGACGCCAATAAATTTCCCACAGATTATGACAGAGAAATCCTTCAAACCCTGAAAAAAATGAAAACACCAAGAATCGCAATTCTGAATAAGATTGATCTAATTGACGAGAAAGAGCAAAAGGGAAAAATCCAAAAATTGAAAGATTTCGCTTTTAATGAGATCATAGAGCTTTCTTTGCTAAAAAAAATTGATTTGAATTCTATCATTTCTAAAATTGATGAATTTCTGCCATACAGTCCACCGCTCTATGCACCAGACGAGATCTCTGATCTGTCGCTGAGATTCTTTGTGCAAGAGATCATTCTAGAGCAGATATTCCTGAATTTCAAAGAAGAAATTCCCTATTCGACAGCTGCTCGAGTGGAAAATTATCAAGACCTGCAAAATAAAGTGAAGATCTACGCTGTGATCTGGCTGGAACGAAAATCCCAAAAATCGATCATTATCGGAAAAAATGGAAAAATGATAAAAAAGATCAGAACGGCAGCAGAAAAAGAAATTCACAAAATAGTGCAAAAACGGGTTTATTTAGATCTCTGGATCAAGATCAAACCGAACTGGCGTAAGAAAAAAAACGCTCTCAAAGAATTCGGTTATCGATGAACTTTTTTCCTTGAGCATCTTGTTTTCCAATTCACCGATCAACAATGTCTTGTGCTTTGCTATTGACAGAAAAAATGGATTTTTAAGATAAACGTATGAATAAATTTATCGGGTATTTTTTTCAGAAATTTATCCATTCTCCCAAAAAAGAATGGATACGTTTTGATAATATTTTTATGGTTTTGGGGATCATTATCTCTGTGGCCACATTGACAGTTGCCTTAGCATTATTTGAAGGTTATGAAAATTCGCTGAAAGAAGTTATTCTCAGCGTCAATTCTCATATCTACATCTTTTCCGAAAAAAATGATTATCTAAATAAAATCGATCAACAAAAGGTGACAAACTTTTTGGCAGCTGAAGATTGCGTGCTCGCATTTGATAAGGTCATCGTGACGCAAGCGATGGCAACGAGCAAAAATGCCGTGAAAGGTGCTTTGATCAAAGGCATCGATTGGTCAAATTCAGAAGCTTATCAAGATTTCGTCATAGCTGGAAATGCTGCTCTCTCTGAGGATGATAGCGCTGTTTTGGGTTACCGTCTGGCAGAAAAACTTGATCTGAAAATTGGTGATGAATTTGATCTGGTCAGTCCTTTGGGAACAGAAACCAATATTTTGGGTCTCACGCAGAAAAGAAAAAAATTCCAGATCGTTGGCTTGTATCGTTCTGGAATGTATGAATATGATAGCAAATATGTTTTTCTGAATAGGAATTCTGCGGCAAATTTCAACAATGTTGATGATGCAATAACAATGTTTGAAGTAAATTTGCGTGATCCAGATATCGACCGTGCAAATTATCTGGCTTATAAATGGCAATATGAGCTGGGTTTTGATTATCAAATATCTTCCTGGATAGATTTTAATGGCAATCTTTTTTCGCTATTGGAAATGGAAAAATGGGTGATATTCATCATCCTGAGCTTTTTGGTTCTGATAGCTTCCTTCAACGTGATCAGCGCCGTTTCTACCTCGATCATCGAAAAAAGAAAAGAACTGGGAATCCTGAAAACTTTCGGTGCTTCCAATTACCTCTTGCAAAAAATATTTCTGGCAAAAGCGCTTTTCATTGCTCTTATTTCAATTTTTTTGGGACTTGTGTTTGGATTCCTGCTGGCTGAATTTTTGAGCTGGCAAAATTTCTTTCTTTTGAAAGGAGACGTTTATTTTCTGGATACGATCCATGTCGATTATAGTCTAAAAAACCTTATAATAACAATTGTTGTAACTTTATTGATCGTTTTTTTCTCCATTTTGATCCCGCTAAAAAGGATTGGAAAAATTCAGATCATCAAAATAATACGAGAAAGATAGGAAAAATTATGGAGCTACTAAAAGCAAAAAATATTAAAAAAAGCTTTCCTGAATCCGAACATCGGCTGGAAGTCTTGAAAGGAATTGATCTTAATGTGAATAAGCAAGAAAAGGTCGTGATCACCGGAGAATCTGGTTCGGGAAAAAGCACCTTACTTCATATTTTAGGTATGTTAGATAAACCGGATGCCGGAGAGATATTTTTTGAAAATAAGAAAATTGATTTCAAAATGAAAAACATTAATAAATTCAGAAATCAAGAGATCGGCTTCGTCTTCCAATTTCATTATTTACTGGAAGATTTCACAGCAGAAGAAAATGTGGCAATGCCAATGTTTCTCGCTACAAATGATAAACAAAAAAGCATCAGCAAAGCAAATGGTATCCTGAAAATTCTGGATATGCAACATCGCAAAGATCATTATCCAAATCAATTAAGTGGCGGAGAGCAGCAAAGGATCGCAGTTGCCAGAGCTTTGATCAACGATCCAAAAATTGTTTTTGCTGATGAGCCGACAGGAAATCTGGATCAGAAACACAGCGATATTTTGTTGGATTATCTGATAAAATTGAACGAAGAAAAAGGTCAAACCTTCGTGATCGTCACGCATGACATTAGTTTAGCCAAAAAAATGGATGTTCATCTGAGATTGCAAGAAGGTTTCCTGAAAACGAATTCCAGATGATCAGTTACTTAATAAAAAATACTGTTTTTGAGCGTTTAATGATGCTGATCGAAAAAATATTGAGGTAAATTTGAAAAGCAAGAAATGGCTCATCACGATCCTTCTGATTGTTTTTATCATTAATCTGATCTTCTATCTTGTGATTCATTTCACAAAGATCGATGAATTGGTGAAACAGACAGCAATTGATGAGATCGAGAAAATGCTGCAAGCAGATGCCGAGATCAATGATCTCACGCTGAATGATCGCCATATCAAAATTTCTGGGATCAAGATAAAAAATCAAACCCTCGATCTTGCAATCGATCAAATTTACATAGAATACAATTTGATCCAATTATTGTTCTCGCGGTTCCAAAATTTCCGAGCTATCAAAAAAATCAAAATTCATGACCCGCTCATCGATCTGATTATTCAATCTTCCAAAAATCCAAAAAAGGAAAAAGTAAATTTTGAATTACCACAATTTTCAGAATACTTTGGAGAATTGAATATTTATAATGGAAAACTTTCTGTGCAATATCAGAATGGAGATTTCTTTGCTGCGACGGTTCTGGACAATATCAATATCTCTATTCATAATAAAAAACACACAAATATTTCTGGAGATTCTCGCATTGATAAAAAGGGTAAATTGCAATTTTCTGCAACAATAGAAGATAGTGAATTGAAAAAGGCTCAAGCGACCATCTCTGCCTTTCAACCGCAACAATTACGGATACCTTTTCTCAAAAATATGCACCCGATATTCGATGTTTCTCTAAAATACGATAAAAAAGAAATCGCCTATCAGGGAAATATAAAAAATATCAATACTCAACTTGCTGAATTTCCCATCGAAGCAGATTCGTTAGTGATATTTGGTAACGAGCAGAAATTGAATGTCCAAACTGAAAATTTACGATTTGCACAACAGGAATTAAAACTGCGATCTGCATTGATCGATCCATTTTCCAAAGATAAAAAATTAGCTGGAAATATCATCATTCCCGATCTGGATATTCAAAGATTCCAGGAATTGGCAAAAGGTAATGTTAATGCAAAATTGACCTTGAGTGGAAAACTGGACGATCCAAAATTGACAGGGATCATCATTTCCCAAAAAATCGAAATTGCTCAGCAAAAACTTGAAGATATCAAAATGCAGCTTGATTATTTTAACAAAAATATTGCAATTGATCTTGAACAATCTTTTTGGCAGGGAAACAAAATTCGTGGTTTGGGCAATTATGATCTGGAAAAAGGTTTGGTTTTCGAGCTCAAAAAGAACAGACTTGTTTATCGCCAAAATGATCTTTTGCTTACGGGATATTTAGATGCTGATATTCATTATAGTTCTGAGATTAAGGCACAAATTGATCTATCGGAAATTCACCTGGAACACAAAGATCTTGTCTTGTATAACTATAATTTTTCTGGAAAATATGATCAGAAAAGTTTCGCAGCTCGATTGTCTTCTCCTTTTCAGCATCTGGTCTTTTCTGCTGATGGTGAACTTTCTGATCTCACAGGAAAGATAAAATTCCAGCGCTTTGATCTGAAAAATATCTTTAATGATAATTTCAAATATCCAAGTTTATCTGGTTACGTTGATCTGTCGCTAAATTCTGATTCTCTTAAAATGAATTCTTTCATTCGCACTTACGGAGAGCAATTCGGAGAATTAGACGGCATTTTGAGAACAGATATTTTTCTGGATCGAAAAAGCGAAAATGTCCAGGTAAGTTTCAAAACGGAAGATGCCAGATTCAATTATGAACCTTTAAGCATCGATCTGGCTGCGGAAGGTTCTCTTGATAGCATCGAAACAAAGAAATTTCTTTTGAACAAAAAAATTGATCTAGCAGGAAAAGTCATTTTCCAGCCAAAATTATCTTACAGCATCGATCTAAAGACCAAAGAGCTGGAAATTACTTCATTATTGCGCTACTTTATGAATTATTATGCATACAAAGACATTGATGGGAAAATCGACCTCGATCTGCATTATGACAATTTTCAAGAAGGGAAAACAACAGGAAAGATCGCGATCAGGAAATTCCACAATGCTTCACTTTCCCAGCTAAATCTTTTGGCAGAAATCAAGGGAAATAAAAATTCGATAAATATTCCAACCTGTAGCATTTCCAGAAAAAATAACCAACTTCTTGATCTGCAGGGAAAGATCGAACTATCAGAAAACTTCAGCATTGATCTGAACGGTGAACTGAAAAATGTTTACCTTGATTCAATTTTTGTGGCAGATAATTTTTCGGGTCAAATTTTCGGCAATATCCATTATACAAAAAATTCGCAAATGAATGAATTGGGTTTGCAGCTGAATGGTGAGAAGATCAGAATGAACAAGTTCTTGATCGATTCTTTGCTCGTCGATATCAAACAAAAAGAGAAACTTCTGCTCTTGAACAAATTCCACCTGACCTATCCTGATCTTTTTACGGTGGAAGCTTTTGGAAAATTAGGCTATAATTTTTTGAACGGCAATCTCTATCCAGATTCAAATCGCGTTATCCTGAAATGTAAAGGAGATCCGCTGAAAATAGTGCAAGATCAATTCAAGCTGATCACGGCGGGTAATTCTCAATGTCAATTTGATCTCGAATTAGGCATTGCAGAAGAAGGCTTATCTTTCCATAAAATGAATTTTATTCTGGAAAATGGGAAGCTGCAGCTCAAAGGACAGCCGCATCCAATTCACTCTATTTTTGCAGAATTTCAGATCCAGAACAATAAATTTCAGATCAAAAACTTTCGAGGAACAATTGGTGAAGGCAGAATTTATCTCGATAATGAGCTCAATAACGACGGAAACGATTTTATTCTGGGTTCTTTGAATCTGGGCATCTTCAAATTACGAACAAATCAGCAGGGTATCTTGATAAGTGTTCCAGAATATTCGCCTGAAAATTCAATGCTAAATGTCCGTCTGAACGGAAGAGAAAAAGAAGAGATGGAGATCATCGGACCTTTTGAAAACACCACTGTTATCGGTGATATTCATTTTTCAAATGGAAACATTATCTATCCGCCGCACACCGAAAATCTTTTGAAACTTTTTGATGTGGTCACCGAAAAGCAAAAGAAAAAGCAAAAGCAAAAGAAAGAAGAGAATCCATCTTTGCCCATTTCACTTGATATCATCTTGCATTTCGATGAAAATCTGCGTTATGTGACCTATCCAGCAAATATCAAACTGGATAGAAATTGTTATCTGCAAATCGACTATCAGAAAGGCGATTTTAAAATTCCAAACGCTCTTTTCAATGCTTCAGAAGGTTCTGTAAATATGTTTGGAACGCAACTCGAATTAGACAATCTACAGATAATCATCAATCGTTATGAAGGCGTGCGGATCTCAGGCTCTTTTTATAAAAAGATCTCCGATGGAACGATGATTACTTTGGATGTTTATAATGACATCCAAAATGATGATGGTCTCCGCTTTGATCTGCTCAGTGATAATCCCAATGATAAGATAACGGATATTCTGGCAAAATTGAGATATAATCGCAGCATGGACGAGATATCGCCCGGACAGCGCAAAACAATGATGCAAGATGAATTTATCCAGATCGCCGGGCTCAGCCTGGAAAGTGCGATCTTTATGCCGCTCATTTCACCGATCGATAATTTCATCAGACAAGTTACAAAATTAGATCATTTTCATCTCAAAACAGGATTTGTCCAAAATATTTTTACTAGTTTTTCTGATCAAATCGAAAACGAGACATTATTTGAAGCTGATAAACAGAACGTGGAAAAATTCACTTCGGATCTCTTTTTAAACAATTTATCTATAACTGCTGGGAAATATTTGACTGATCAATTATTTTTCGACTATCAAGTACGCTTTGAAAAACCTCTTGATCTTGTTATCGAATCAAAATTAGGAGTTTTCCATGAATTTGCATTACGCTATGATCTGCCCTATAAATTTATTATTTCCTATCATTACAATATTTTACCTTTTGAGCGGAAAAATTCTCATGAGATCATGTTAGAGAAAGCCATCCAATTCTGGTAAAAATTTTCTGTAATTTCAAAAGTTGAGATCAATTGATCCATATTGGATTTGTAAAGGCTATCCCGTTTTTTCTCGTTCGGAGCATCATCCGCAGATAACCTTTTGCGGGTAATTTCAAGCCCATTCCCTGACGGAGATTTGTACTTGTTTTTTCTTTTTTTTGGAAAATATCGCCGATCAGAAGTTCGACCTTTTCAATCTCACCAAATTCTACAGTCGTTTTACAATCGAAATAAACTCGTGCATCTTTTCTATTGAGCGTCGAGCCAATCGAAAATTTTGCCTGATCCGCTACTAAATAAAAATCTACGAAAGGACCGTTTGAAACGATTATTGTGCCATTTTTTATATTTTGGACGGGATCGTTTCTTTTGCCTTTGACGATTGTGAAAAATTTTCCGAAAATTTGTTTTTGGGAAGCAAATAATTTGTAAAATGGAATCTTGATCTGACGCATCACATTAAAATTGCCGTGGGCGTCATTTCCAGCGAGAATGAAATATTTATTGCCAGCCAGCAAAAGCTCTTTCCAATATTCGATCAACTTTTCCACCTGATAATCAGAATTTATGATCTGTAAAAATTCAATTCCTGCAGCTTTGATATCACGATCTGTCCATTGACCACGTCGCAAAAGCAATTTCTGAAGTAGTGGCACTTTTTCAGCTGGATGAGCAGCAATGAAAAGATTTTCTCTGTCGTGCAGATTTCTGATCTCTGAAAGTAAATGTTCAGGTTTATTCGCAAACCAATTTTCAGCACTGTCTCCGCTACCAGCAATAAAATCCTGATGATTGATAGCAAGCAAATGAACATTCTGATTTTTACTGTTTCCGATCGAAACTTCTTCGCCTGCAACGATCCGTAAATCAGCTTCGTTATTGATTTTACATTTTTTCTGCATCTTTTTCCAGATTGGAAGTTGCGGATCATTTTTTGTGAAATCCTTTTCTTCATCATCAAGATCATAAGAATGATCAGTGACAAAAAACCAATCGAGCCCAAGACTTTTTGCCATGATCTTCGTGGCAGCGATATCAGCACCAAATTCGACCTGGTCAGAAGTATGGATGCTGTGATAGTGAGGATCTCCAGCAAAAAAGTTATCAGGTACAGGCAATTTATTTTTCGTGATGAAAACGTTGAAATAGGACAAATTAATATCAGGATAATTATCATTAAGGATTGTCTTCTTTTGCTTATTTTGTTGGAAATGAATTAATACTTGTATTTGTAAATTCTGTTCAGTATGAAATTTTTTGATCGGTAAATAGAAAATCTTTGAGAAATACTTTTCTGCGATCTTTCTCTGGATCGAAAAAGTAAAATTCTCTTTTCGTTTCTCAGCAACGATCTTGATCTCAAGCTTTTCTAAGATAATGGGAAACATTGCACTGTCTTTGATGATCAGAAGTACAGGCAAGCCGGGTAATGATTCAATTATATAGCGGAGAGGAACATCAGCAATGATCTCAGGTTCATTTTTATAATATTTTGGAAAAAGATTTTTTAAGTGATAATGGATTTCAGCGTAGGAAAGGATCAAGGGAAGTGAAATCATAAAAAAATAGACCACCAGTTTTTACTGATGGTCAAAAAAAATTTTCGGTTTAATCAGGGAAGCCAGTTTGGATCAAAAAGATTTTTGGAAGTTTTATCATCAGCCAGACCAAAAGGGCCATTTGGTAAGTAGTAATAGATCCGTGCTCCGGTCTTACCGAAATTGCTATTGGTGATCGCTTCTACTGTGGAATCTGTCAAAGCATAATTAAATATTAGATCGCCATTTGTTTTTTTCAAATTATCTGCAATATTCAAAAGATCATCACCGCCATAGCTGCCATCTTCGTTCAATTTGATCACAGTGTGTTCAAACATATAATAATCATTTTCTGCTTTGAACTGGACATTCGCTTTTGCGATATACTGCGTATTGTAGATCGCTTCAGATAATTTTTCTTTATTTTGACGATCTATGCGCATGGGAATGATCAACGTGAAGACAATCCCCACTAACATAATGATCATCAATAATTCTATCAGTGAAAATTTACTTTTTTCTTTTTCTGCACTTTCTGCCATCTTTCCTCCAATTTTTCATATTGCAAAAGATTTTAAGGCAATTTCTGTTGTCAAACAATTTTTATCGTTCTCGTCAGAAATGTGTTGATAAAGCTGAATTGATGATTTGAAATTTATATCAATTCACGTCATTGATTATCGCTTGATCTCTAAAAAAATGCTTTTCTCTGCATCAGATTTAGAATCAACCAACAATGAAATTCGAGATAAAAAAAACCTCCGAAGATCTTCGGAGGTTTAATTGTTTCATTTACTCAAAATCACATCATGCCTGGCATTCCGCCGCCCATTCCTCCACCGGGAGGCATTGCAGGTGCGTTATCATTCTCTTCTTTGATATCCGTTACAATGCATTCTGTTGTGAGGAAAAGACCGGCAATACTGGTTGCGTTTTGCACTGCACTACGCACGACTTTTGCGGGATCTATAATACCATTATTAAAAAGATCGGTGAATTCCGTTTTGGCAGCATCGAAGCCAAAATGAATATCTTTGGAACCTTTGATCCTTTCTACGATGATCGCACCTTCTTCTCCAGCATTTGATGCAATATGATAAGCAGGCTTCATTAAAGCTCTTTTCAAAATATCTGCGCCCACTTTTTCTTCGTGAGAATCCAGTTTCATTTCGTCAATTGCTTTTGCCGCATAGATCAAAGTGGAACCACCGCCAGTGACGATCCCTTCTTCCACAGCTGCACGGGTTGCATGAAGCGCATCATCCACACGAGCTTTCTTTTCTTTCATTTCAGTTTCTGTAGCTGCACCGATCTTGATGACAGCGACTCCACTGGAAAGTTTTGCCAATCTTTCTTGCAATTTTTCTTTGTCATAATCGGAAGTAGTTTCTTCGATCTGGGCTTTGATCTGTTTTACGCGAGCGTTCAAATCCTTTTCTGTTCCACTGCCTTCACGGATCGTTGTGTTTTCTTTATCGATCACGACTTTTTTAGCCTGACCCAGATCTTCCATTTTGGCAGAATCCAATTTTCTTCCCAATTCTTCAGAAATAACTGTTCCACCTGTCAGAATTGCGATATCTTCCATCATTGCTTTTCTTCTATCGCCGAAGCCTGGAGCTTTGACAGCCGCAACGTTTAGCGTGCCGCGCAATTTATTCACGACCAAAGTAGCCAATGCTTCACCTTCGATATCTTCAGCGATAATCAGGAAAGGTTTTCCAGATTGTGCAACTTCCTGCAAGATCGGAAGCAAGTCTTTCATAACGCTTATCTTTTTGTCATACAGTAAAATATAGGGATCTTCGAATTCTGTGACCATTTTGTCTGTATCTGTTGCAAAATAAGGAGATAAGTATCCGCGATCAAATTGCATACCTTCGACTTTTTCCATATAAGTTTCGATCGATTTTGCTTCTTCTACATTAATGATACCTTCATTTCCAACAGAAGCCATCGCCTCTGCTATCAATTTACCAATCTCATAATCATTGTTTGCAGAAATGGAAGCGATCTGTGCGATCTCATCATTATTCTTGATCTCTTTACTGAGTTCTTTGATCTTATCTGTTATCACTTTGGAAGCTTTTTCAATTCCCTTTTTTAGATACATTGGATTGACGCCAGCTGTGACATGTTTCAAGCCTTCTTCGATGATCGATTGTGTCAGGATCGTTGCGGTGGTTGTGCCATCACCAGCGATATCATGCGTTTTCTCTGCAACTTCTTTCACCAGCTGTGCACCCATATTTTCGAAAGGTTCTTCCAGTTCGATGTCTTTGGCTACGGTCACACCATCTTTTGTGATCGTGGGTGAGCCAAAGCTTTTATCCAAAACGACATTTCTTCCTCTTGGTCCTAATGTGACTTTTACAGCGTCAGCCAGTTTATCCACACCTTCTTTCAAAGCGGTTCGGGACGCGTGACTGAATTTGATTTGCTTTGCCATAAATTTCCTCCTAAACGATATTTTTTATTCTTTTTAGCAAACAACACTAACGAGTGCTAATAAAAAAATACAACTTTTTTTGTCAAATAAAAATATTTTGTTTTTATCAGTCTCCAAGAATTTTAAATCCAATAGAAAAATCAGAAAAGCAAAAGTAGTTTGTAGTGACTAAATCCAAAATTGACTTTCAACAATTTCAATAACTCAGGTATGAAAAATCGAAAGATGGGTTAAGATTTTTTTTGATCTGAAGCTGAAATTTTTTGCTATCTATAATGTCCTAAAATCAAATCCTTAGTTTCGAACATCAAATTATGCAATAAAGCATTTTGTTCCTCGAGCGGGCTCAAATCATCTGGTCCGTTGCAAAAATTCCAGCAGTTGGTTAGCACAAAAACAGTAAAATTATTTGTCGGATCGGAAAAACATTTAACTGAAATACCTGAACCGTCACCACCATGACCAAAACCCAGATTCAGATAATGGAATAATCCCATTCCATAGCCACATGAGGTAATTGGTGAGGTCAGCACACAATTCATCATATAATTGCTGACATAAGACATTTCGATTCCGGCTTCGCCATTAAGCAGGAGATTATAAAATTTACTCAAATCGCGGGGAGAGGTTATGACATTGCCTTCACCAACATTAGCAGACATATTCTGTACTGTCAGGTTAATACTTTCTTCGGAAACCCAAGCCCATGAATCAAGATAGGGGTCGGGAATATTTTGTTCATAGCCTATATCGGGAAAACTGGTTTCATGCAATGCAAGAGGATTGACAAATTCATCCTTCATGAACTGGCGATAGGATTTCCCACTTACTCTTTCTATTATTTTTGCCAGCAATTGATACCCACTATTCGAGTATGTCCATGATTCACCGGGAGCAAATTCATATTTTTGGTGCTCACTGATATAGGATGTCATCACGTCGATAGTAACAGTTGAATCAGGGTTTTGTGCGAAAATATTTTCAAGAAAGGCTGCGCCATCAGGATGATTAATGAGATCGTAAACTCCTGCTGTATGATTAAGTAACTGCCAGATAGTAATCTGATCTTTGAATGGGATATCGTAAGATTGTGTATCGGGTAAATATGGGATTTCTTTACCGGGGATCGTGTCCGTAACCAAAGACTCGAAATGCAACAAGCCTTTTTGATAAAGCAACACGATGCCAGACGCAGTGAATGTTTTGGTGGTGCTTTGTCCACGAAAATGTGTGCTCTGCGAAAAATTATTGCAAAAACCTTTATGCCCGAATCCAGTTTCATCACCATGAATTACACGTACAGCAAAGCCGCCAGGAAAATCGGGATTCTCTGTTAAATAATCAGCATAAGTCTGATCGATCAATGACTGAATCTTTTCATTTAAAACATTATCATCCGGTTCTGTGGCTTTGTCGCTACAAGAAAAAAAAGTAACCAGCAACAACGTTAATAAAATAAGTTTTAGTTTAGAATTTTTAATCATAAATTCCTTTTTAATTTTTTTCATATTCTGTAACAATTTTCGGATCACAGAGAGATTACAATAATTCTGAATTTCTTTTGTAAATTCTGTAAGCAAAAAAAATATGTCAAGCGGAAAATTACAATAATTCTGAACGTTTTCTTACAGATCCTGTGCAGAAAATTTATGAATGACAAGTTCTGGAAAATTCTTCGTTTATTGTAAACAGTATATTCAGGGAATAGATTTGTAGCAAGATTAAGCGGAGCTACAGCTGAATTCATCCACATTTTGCTTCTAATGACTGTTGGTCACAAACCGTTTAGTATTAAAGAACATGGTGAAACGCAACTAAATCTTAAACCTGCAATTCCCTGTTGGTTGTTTGCAAAAGAGTCACAGTATCACAGACTTTTGATCGATGGTAAATAGCAGAAAGTTACATTTCCGGAAAAATAGTTTTAGTTTTATGTTTTGGGAAAATATAATTGTTACTTATCAAAATCCAAAATCAGCAGATAATTTTTGCAAGAAAGCAGTTTCACCGATCTCATACGAAATTTTCATTTCTAATGATGTTTCAACAATTTATAAGAAAAAGGTGTTAGAAAGTAACATCGTTAAAAAGATCCGTGATGGAAAAATAAACAGAATAAATATCACCCTCAACTAAAAAAGTTTTCTGTAGCAATATGATTCCCCTTTAATTTCTATGATATTGCAGTTAAAACATTTGTGATAATTTAACAATGTCAAAAAATTATGGCGCCCTCGGTGCGATTCGAACACACGACCTTTTCCTTAGGAGGGAACTGCTCTATCCTGCTGAGCTACGAGGGCAATCAAATTAAAATTTTTCGCGCTTTCTATCTGTCAAGCCAAGTTTCCAATTGACATTTTTCAGCCCACAAACAGCATGCCAAATGAGGTGAATATGATAGAAATTTCTTTCGGAAATGCGTTGGAAAAAATTGAGATCCCAAAAGAATTAAGCTTGGAAATCGTGCAACAAGAAAGAAAGAATGCTATTGAAGAATTGCAAATGTTGAGGCAAGAATTCTCTGATCCTATTTTCCAACAAAAATTTGATTTTTTTTCTAAAGATATTAAAAAACTTTTACTGATCGTTAATGACACCGATCGTCCCACTCCCACAGCAAAAATTTTGGATCATCTCTTGCCTATCCTAAAGCAAAAACGAGTGAAAATAATTGTTGCTACTGGTGCTCATCGCAGAACGACAACTGCAGAATTACAAAAAATATTGGGAGATAATTTTTCCGTTTGGAAGAAAAAGACTTACATACATGATGCAAAAAAGGACACATTTTCTTTCATTGGAAACACCAGATTCGGCACAGAAGTTTTCTTCAATAAATTAGCTGTGGATTCAGATGGATTGATCATCATCAGCAGCATCGAACCACATTATTTTGCTGGTTTTACAGGTGGCAGAAAAAGTCTTTTACCGGGAATCTCCGCCTATCAAACAATCGAAAAAAATCATAAATTGGCACTGCAAAAAAAAGCAGCAATTTTGAAACTAAAAAACAATCCCGTCCACCTTGATATGATGGAAGCAGCTGCCTTGCTAAAAAAGAAAAAATTCGCCTTTCTAGCCTTGCAGGATGAAAATGACAAAATCGTACAACTTTTTACCGACGAAATGAACAGAGCTTTCCAAATTGGCACGAAAACAGCTGAAAAATATTTCCAACATGAAGTGGAAGTCAAAGCAGACATAATCATTGCTCTCGTTCAAAAGCCTCTTGATAAAACGCTTTATCAAGCACAAAAAGGCCTGGAAAATTGTAAATTTGCACTAAAGAAAAATGGAATATTTATTTTAGTCGCAAGTTGTAACGAAGGTATTGGAAATCGAAATTTTTATGACCTTTTGGCGTCTTTTTCCAAAAAAAATAGGAAATTGAATTGGATCAAAAATAATTACAGATTGGGCTATCATAAAACGTCAAAATTGCTCGAATTTATGAAAGATAATCAGCTCTGGATGATCACAAAGCTCCCGGCTGAAAAATTGCGTAAGATCGGAATCAAAAAATTTGCTTCCGTTCAATCTGCTATTCAGAAGGCAACCGAAGAAAAAAATGAGAAAAGCCACTTATTGCTCATCAAAAATGCTGGTGCACTTGTCGTTAATACAAAAAAATAGTTGTTTTACTTTACATATTTTACAATAAGGAAAAATTCACTTTTCACTGATAAATATTTGTAGAGGAGAATTTATGAAAGTATCAGATAAAATTCAAGAATTGATAGAAAAAGAGGAAAAGATCAAGAAAATGGGCGGTGCTGAACGCATCGAAAAGCAGCACAAGAAAGGCAAATTGACCGCTCGCGAACGCCTTGATCTTCTTTTTGATAAAGGAACTTTTCGCGAGATCGATATGCTCGCAAAACATCGTTCGATAAATTTTGACATGCCTGGAAAGGAAATTCCTTCAGACGGCGTTATAACTGGTCACGGATTAGTTCTCGGCAAACCAGTCTTCGCCTATGCACAAGATTTCACTTCCCGTGGTGGTTCGCTGGGAGAACGCCACGCTGCCAAGATCACAAAGATCATGGATATGGCAATGAAAGCTGGCGTGCCGATCGTTGGCATCAATGATTCTGGCGGTGCCCGTGTCGAGGAAGGAATCGATTCACTGCGTGGGTATGGTGACATCTTTTTCCGTAATTCTCGCGCTTCTGGTGTCATCCCACAAATTTCCGTAATTATGGGACCTTGCGCTGGCGGAGCTGTCTATTCTCCAGCAATGACAGATTTCATCTTTATGGTAGATAAAAAGAGCTATATGTTCATCACCGGTCCCAGCGTGATCGAAACAGTGACTGGCGAAAAAACGACATTTGAAGAGCTGGGCGGTGCAATGACACATAACACGAAAAGTGGAAATGCCCATTTTATTTCTGAAAACGATGAAGAAACAATCGAAAAAGTGAAACTTCTTTTGAGCTATCTTCCCAATAATAATATGGAAGATCCGCCTCGTTATCAAAATGGCGATGACCCTCATCGGATCTGTCCTGAACTTGATTCAATCGTTCCTGATAATCCGAAAGCTGGCTACGATATGAAAGACGTCATCGCTTCTGTCGTAGATCATGGTGAATTTATTGAACCACACGAATTTTATGCAGAAAATGCAGTGATCGCTTTTGCCAGATTGAACGGCAGACCGGTCGGCATCGTTGCAAATCAGCCGCTTGTCTTAGCTGGGGTTTTAGATATCAATGCTTCAGATAAGATCTCTCGTTTCATTCGCTTTTGCGATGCTTTTAATTTCCCTATCATCACTTTTGTTGACGTCCCAGGTTATTTACCAGGAACAGATCAAGAATGGGGCGGTGTGATCCGACACGGTGCAAAAATACTCTGGAGCTATTCCGAAGCCAGCGTTCCAAAATTGACAGTTACCACGCGCAAAAGTTATGGAGGAGCGTATATTGCGATGAGTTCACAGCATCTGGGAGCGGATATGCTTTTTGCCTGGCCTTCGGCTGAAATTGCTGTGATGGGTGCACAAGGAGCGGTCAATGTTGTTTCCAGCTATCGCAAAGAGATCAAAACTGCATCTGATCCAAAACAAAAAAGAAAAGAAAAGATCAAAGAATATGAAACGGCCTTCAACACGCCCTACATCGCTGCCGAAAGAGGATATATTGATGCTGTGATCAGACCTTCCGAAACGAGAATCCACTTGATCGATGCGCTCGAAATAATGTGCACAAAAAAAGAATCATTACCACCAAAAAAACACGGCAACATCCCCGTCTAGGAACAATTTATGGATAAAAAAATTAAAGCTGCGATCGTTGGTGTGATCCAATATTTGCAGGAAAAAGAAAACAACAAAAAAGCTGAAAATCTTTGGGCAAGATCAGGTCGCGAGATCATTATGCAGAATAATATTATGGTGCAAAGACGTGGTCTGAAACGCTGAGAATTTATTATAAATAATTTTTGGAGGAAATAGATGAAATTTGATAAACATGGAATTTTGGAAATGACGAAAATGAATTATGATCCAGATCGCCCCGCTGCTAAAAATCCTGTTAAAATTCAAGACTTGAGTTTTCGAGACGGTCATCAATCGATCTTTGCCACGCGCGGCCGAACCGAGGATATGATCCCAATTGCTGAAAAGATGGATAGGATCGGATTTTATTCGATGGAAATCTGGGGCGGTGCAACTTTTGATACGATGCATCGCTATCTCAATGAAGATCCCTGGCAACGCATCCGAACCCTGAAAAAATATATCAAAAATACACCCTTTTCTATGCTGTTGCGCGGGCAGAATCTGGTCGGATACCGCAATTATGCTGATGATGTCGTGGAAAATTTTGTGCAACGAGCTTGTGATAATGGCATCGATATTTTCCGTGTCTTTGATGCTTTGAATGATTTCCGTAATTTTAAGACTGCTGTCAAGATCATCAAAAAAAATAAAAAGCATTTTCAAGGTTCGATCTGCTATTCTTTGACCGAACCGAGAATGGGCGGAAAAACTTATAATTTAGAGTATTATCTGAAAAAAGCAAAGCGGCTCGAAGAAATCGGTGCAGACACGATCTGCATCAAAGATATGGCCGGTCTGGTCTCGCCTTATGATGCTTACAATCTCATTAAAGCTTTGAAAGAAACAACCGAAATCCCAATCCATCTCCACACCCATTTCACTTCCGGAATGGGTGACCTTTCGCTGCTCAAGGCGATCGAAGCTGGCGTCGATATCATCGATACCTGTATGGCACCCTATGCCTATCGCACTTCACATCCAGCTATCGAACCTCTTGTCGTAACTTTATTGGGAACAAATCGCGATAGCGGACTCGATATCAATAAATTGGCTGCGATCGATAAAGAGATCGAAAAAATAGTTCCGAAATATAAACATTTCCTCGATGATACAAAACTTTCCATCATCGATACGAATGTGATCCTGCATCAAACTCCTGGCGGAATGCTATCCAACCTGGTAAATCAATTGCGTCAGATGGATGCTTTGGATAAATTACAGGAAGTTTTTGAAACTTTACCAAAAGTCAGGAAAGAACTCGGTCAAGTGCCACTCGTTACTCCAACCAGCCAAATTGTTGGTATCCAAACAGTTAATAATGTTCTATTTGACAAAGACGAATCCTATTCCAATATAACTGAACAGGTTAAAGATCTCTGTTTTGGTCTTTATGGAAAAACGACTGAGCCGATCGACGAAAAAGTTCGTCAAAAAGCGCTGCAAGATTATCCGCGTGGAGAAGAACCAATCGAAACAAGACCTGGAGATATTTTGGAGCCAGAACTTCCAAAGATAAAAAATGAGATAAAAGACCTGGCAAAAGACATCGATGATGAATTGATCTGCGCTCTTTACCCAATAACTGGAAAGAGATTTTTACGCTGGAAATATGGCAAAGAAGAAATCCCTGATGAAGTGAAACCAAAAACGCTGGAAGACGTGCAAAAGGAAGAAGAACTCATCAGGAAAGCAATTTCAGGAGAATTATCCGCAAAACCGAAAAAAAATGTACCAGCAAATGCTAAAACCTTTGATGTTTTTGTTGATGGCGAACATTTTTCTGTCGATGTGGCTGATCCTGATATTAAGAGTTATGGAATTCGAGCTCCCAAAAAGGAAAAGAAAGCAGCTGTCGATGAAACTGGCAATCTGAAAGCGCCGATCCCGGGAATGATCATCGAATATAAGATAAACGTTGGCGATAAAGTGAAAGCTGGTGAAACGGTCGTTGTTTTGGAAGCAATGAAAATGTTCAACAATCTGGCAGCACCTTGCAGCGGTGAAGTCAAAAACATCGATTTTCATGCGGGAGATTCTGTGGCAAAAGGTGATATTCTTTGTTATATTGAACCGAAAAAGTAACATTACTTTTAAAAAATGACCTTGCAAAGACTTTTTGCACTTTTTCCTTCCGATCAGGATTCGTAAGGTTGGAATTGCAAGTAAACTTTCCGAATCTTGACTGAAAAAAATTTTTGGAGAAAGCTTCAGAAAGGGAGAGAAGATTTGGGAGCTACAAAATCCATGCGCTATGACTCAAAAATTAACTTTTATTAAAAAAATTATTGACATCTTATGATCATTTTTTTCTTTTCGTAGTTGAAAATATTGGAGGAACAATGATCATTAAAATAGGAGTTGCTGAATGCAG
>JAGYMQ010000014.1 GCA_018400535.1 Candidatus Cloacimonadota bacterium | reverse complement strand
TATTCTCTATATATTCGTTGAGAAAAAATAAGCCGCCACGACTTGTTAACGTTTCATTTGTTAATTCTACTTTGCTTATTTTTACATTTTTCGGTTGACTTCTATTATCTTTGTTTTTTTTCATTCTTCGTCACCTTTTTGGTTTATATTGTTTTTTGCTCAAATCAATATTATAAAAAAACTTAAAGGTGACAACCTATTTCCGATCGATCAGGTTAGGTAAAAAATAGTTGAGTAAATAAAGTTGGTGGTTAGTTTGGTTTCGGTGGGTTTTTGAAAAATAATTGAATCGTGTAACAGGCGGCTCCACATTCGAGCAAGAAGAAAAGTTGGATGAAACGTGGCAGCCGCAAAACATTAGCCGATTTTAATATTAATGTAAGGAAACCCTGCAGGGAATAAAATAAAAGGAGAAAAAAATGAAAAAAATTCTGTTAATGTTATCTGTAATTGTTTTGTTATTTGGTTGTGCTGCAATCAAAGATCAAGTAACTTTTCCAGCATCTGATGATGTTTTTATGACAACGGGAGATGGTGATATTCAAAAACCTTATGAACCTGTTGGGCAATTATTCTACTATGAAGAAGGCTATAGAATTCCAGCCCCTATTATCGGTCTAATTCCATTTAAGACCGTTGACCCAGATGTAGCACTTAAAAAGGAAATTTACAAAGAAGTAAAAAAAATGGGTGGGGATGCTGTTATCAATTTAAGAATCGATTGGCAACCAGCAAAAAATGGATTTTTAGGTTTTATGGCGTCAGGTGGTAGAATTGTTGTTTATGGTACTGTAATTAAAAGGTAAAAAAATGAATTCTCTGCAGGGTTCATTTTTTTAAATAGTTTGACTTAGAATATATAAAGAAAATTTTATTCAGATTAGATTGGAGGTAGATAATTTATGAAAAGAAAATTTATCAATGAATCATTATTAATCATTTTTTTTATTCCTTTTCTTTATGGTGAGACATCAATTGAATATGAAAAAAGAATAACAAATGAAATCACGACAAATGATGTACAAAGGGAATTCATTTTTAACTATACTGATTCAAGAGAATTTCAAGAAAATAAAATAGATATTTCAAATTTAATGTCGGAATTAGATTTTAAGAAAAACAACAATTCTAATTCACTTTGTATTGATCCCATAAATGTAATATTTGATTTTAGTTATTTTGGTTTTTATAAAACTGGAAGCGGTACATGGATTGGCAAATCAATTATTCACTGTAAAATTATTGATCCCTATAATGCTTCCTACAAAGATATTAAAATATTTTCAAAAGAAATTGTATATAAGAAAAAAAGGAAATTAAAACAATCTCTATTTAGCAAATGGAGTATTGAATTAATTCAAGAAGTCAAATTATCAATTAATGATTATTTGAATGATTATACAAATTTGGCTAATGATAAATACAAAAATGTTGTCTCTTTCGGTAAATATAAAATATCTGGTTCAAATAAAGAAACAATAAGATTAGCTATATTAGAAGCATTAAAACAAGGTTGTGTTAATGCTTGGGGCTTGCAACTTGAATCTACTACAACATTAATTGATTTAGCTGATGTTGAAGAAAAAACAACAAGCACTTCAAAGGGATTAATTATTAAATATAAAATAATAGATAAATATACGAAAAAAACTGATGATAATTATTTGTGCATATTACTGCAATCAATTATCTTAAATCCTTATAATAAGTAAATTGGGAGGGAACTTATGAAAAATTTAATTGTTATTTTATTTTTTTTCTTAATCTCTTGTGCTACTGTTGTTCAAGAAAAAACAACAATTAGAGAAAATGAGTATGGCAAACACATTAAGAATGAAAAAATCATAAATGGATTAGTGGTTGAAAATATAGAAGAAATATGGGAAAATGAGTATATTACAGCAACAGGGCAAGTACCAGTATTAAAAAAATATGAAGATGAAACTAGAAATGTTGCGTTGGCAAGAAGAGGAGCAATTCTCGATGCTCAACGAAATCTTGCTGAGCAAGTAAATAAAATCTCAATCACAGAAAAAGTCACATTATCAGATTTATCAACTTCTGATTTTGCACAATCTACATTAAAAGCAGAACTAGAAAATGTTGAAATAATATCAGAATTTTACGATGAGGGAAAAGGTATTTATATTGTAAAAGTTCAAATGCAAAAAGCTCCATTAATAATTATTTTAAAGCAATACATAAAATGAAAAATCGGCTAACAGGCGCACCCACATTGAGCAAGAAGGAATTTGAAAGAACGTGGTGTGCGCAAAACATTAGTGGCAATAGGAAATTGGCATGTTCCAAAAATAAAACTAAAAAGGAGTGAAGCTATGGCTAACAATGAAGCTATTCAAGCATTGAAGTTAGGTTTTTCTTATCAAGACGATGTATTAGAACAACTTGATAATGGAAATGTTAGAGGTAATTATGAGTTATCATCAAAATTAATCAGAGACCTTAAATCTTCGTTAAAAAATATTGAAAAAGCCGAAAGTATTGATCCTAAAGCAGAATTAGACGACGGAAGAGGAATTATTGCAGGCAAAGCGCTATCAATAGGATTCATGGGTTGTATTGAATTTGAAGGTCACGAAGAGCGAGAAAAAGCTATTAAATTATTAAAAGAAGCACTTGACCTTCATGATGAGATAGCTTTATTCCATGCGGAATTAGGAATGATATATGCAAATCAAGGGAAAAAGCAATTAGCTGTAGATCATCTCAAACAAGCAATTGAACTTGAACCAGAAAATATGGAATATAGAAAGAGATTAGATAAGCTTGAAGATTGTTCTGAATCGGCTCTTAAAACTAGAGCTTTTAAGGGGAATCCAATTGCATTATTAGTATGGTTTGGTTTAGCAATAATTTTACTAATTGCAGGTTTTAATACATCTGATCCCATTGGTTTAATTGGTGGCATAATATGTGGTGGTATTGGATTTCTTTACTGGAAAGCTAAATCAAAATCTTAAAGGAGCAAGTATGAAATTCAAATTAGAACATCTAAATATTTTTATAACACCGAAAGCTGATAAGATGAGTGAATTCGAAGGTATAGGATTTCTTGAATTTGAATTCCCAAAAATAATCAGAACAGTCCTATTTATTCATTGTGGTTACATCCAAAATAGAAAAGACGGAGATGATTGTTATGAAGTAGTTGGTAGACTCTATGAATCAGATAATCCAAGAGAAACTGGTGAAGATCATATTGGTAAATTATATATTTATGTTTATGATCATCCAGAAGACGTAAGATATGAAACATTTTATGAACAATTAGAACATCGTCCTGATGGTTCATTTTATGTAATCACTCAATCTAAAGAAATGTTCCATTTTAAACCGAGTAAATAAAACAGGAGAAATTAAAATGGCTACAATTAAATCAGGTGATAGATGCAAAGATTGTAAACACTGTAGAGTTTGGTCAACAGATCATCGAAAAGCAAATTGCACTTTGTATAACGAACAAGGTTTTCATCCCGACAGAGGTGTTCCATCAAAATGTGTTGGTAAAACAACAAGAAAATATTAATCAGGTTTTGGGTTTTTTATCGAGTTTTGATGATTGATTGCCACTAACAGGCGCATCGGCTGTTCGGTCTCGCAGTGCTTTCGTCCTGTACCTTCCGGTTCAGGGTTTAGGCTGTTCGTTTTACGACGGAATCCTGCTGATTCCGCCGCATGCGCGAACCATTAGTGGCTATAAATAAAAAATGAAGAGGAGAAACAAAATGAAAAAAAGATTTATTTTCAAAGTTATATCAATGCTATTTATTTTAGTCTTGATACTCGGATGTAACAAAGAAATTGGAGCTGAAAACGACCAAACACTATCAAGTAAAAAAATTAAGACTTATTCTAAGGAGATTAAAGCTACTCTAAATAATTGGATAACATTATTAAATGAATCTAAGTATAGAGAATTCATACGTGAATTTAAAACACCTTATGAAGTTGGATTGTTAAGAGAATCTGGGGATTTTGATGATTTGATTGATGACTTAAAATTTTCTGGATTGAATGAATTTATAATGCAGTTGGAAGATTTATTAAAAGAAGATTTAATAATTAATCCAGATTATGTATCTTTTGAAAAATCTGATATGAAATTGTGTAAAATCGATGGTAAATGGTATCAATATTTTGATATTAATTTGGTCGAATCAGTAAAAAAACGACAATCAAATAGACAATCTATTATAGCTGATCTTAATAACTTAGCAGCTTCAGCATTAGCATTTTATAAAACTCCAGCAACTAATAATGGTGGGGGACAAAGTTGGTCTTCAAATATTGATAACGTTGGAAATTGGTTAGGTTACGGGTATAATTCCACAACAAAAAGTCTTTCAACAAATAACGGTTCATTTATTATTTCTATAAATCGAGATATTCTTACGATAGTGGGAATTGGAAATGAAATCGGTAATGATGAAATTAACAATATTAAAGCAACTATATCTGTTACAGGAAAAACATCTAGAGTTAAAACAACCATTAATAACTGATGTTAAACAGCCACTAACAGGCGCATCGGCAGTTCGGTCTCGCAGTGCTTTCGTCCTGATCCGGCAGCTGCCGGATTCAGGTGTTTGGCTGTTCGTTTTACGACGGAATCCTGCTGATTCCGCCGCATGCGCAAAGCTTCTTGCTCAGTGTCAATCAAAAATAATCGAATAATTTTATAAATATAGATCATTTTAGTCTGATAGAAGTAGAAAACATTAGCAGATGCTATCGACACTAAGCTGAATGGTCAGCTTGTTCTCTATTTGGAAAAAGAGATTGAGTTTCTTGCGGAATATTTTCACAGCGAAATATATACTATTCTTGGTTTGAAGAATCGTCCTCTGGACAAGATCATCACAAAATATTAATATTGTAGTGACCTTGAAAAAGGCTAACACCTTGCAGGATAAGTGTTTTTTGAGGAAAAGTGGTAAAGATTGGTTAGGGAAATCTGTCTAACTTCTATCATATAAAAAGGTTCTATGTATTCTGTGAAAAATTATATCTTGTCTTATAAGGACTTACGTGTCGGAAAGATTAGTTACTAATTCTATATGATAAAACCAATTATTAATTTCAATCGCTAAATTTTTTGGCGAATACCAGATAGTATTGAGATATTTCTTGACCTTTTCGACTTTAATACGTTTTTGGTCGAATTATAGAAAGAGGTAAAAAAATGGATCAAAAGAAAACTAGAATTATCGAAGCTGGTAAAACTTTGATAGCTACTTATGGTTTTAAAAAAACTACTATGGAAGAAATAGCAACCAAAGCTGGAATGGCTAAATCTACGGTGTATTATTACTTTAAGAACAAGGAAGATATTTTTGCTGAGATCGTTCGTATCGACTCGGATAATTTTCGCATCCAACTACACGATGCTATCAATAATTCCTACACTCCTCAGGATAAGATCATGCAATATGTAAGAACTAGAATGCTGCATTTAAAAGAGCTCAGCAATTATTACAAAACTCTCACCAACGAATATCTCGATCATTATTTTTTTATCGAAGAAGTAAAAGAGGATTTTTATATTTTTGAAAATAATGTATTGAACAAGCTGATAAATGAAGGTATTTCCAAAGGTTTTTTTACTCCATGTGATGTTGATGTTGTAGTTAGAATGATCACAATTGCTATCAAAGGTTTGGAATATCCATTGTTTATCCAAAAACGTCTAGATCTGGAAAGAGATAGCAAGCAAATGATGGAAATAATTTTCAAAGGAATTGAAATAAGAAGTTAAATTTTTTTACTAAATTTTCGACTTTTAAACCAATATAGTCGAATATTAGAAGGAGTTATTATGATGAATATACCTGAACTGAAGATAGGAAAACTGGTAGCAAAATTTCCAATAATTCAAGGTGGAATGGGAGTAGGAATCTCGATGGCAGGATTAGCATCTGCTGTAGCAAATGCCGGTGGAATCGGTGTAATTTCCTCAGTTGGACTTGGATTACTGGGAGGATCTTTTCACAAAACATATCAAGA
The DNA here is from genome assembly GCA_018400535.1 of Candidatus Cloacimonadota bacterium. GTDB lineage: Bacteria > Cloacimonadota > Cloacimonadia > Cloacimonadales > TCS61 > TCS61. The sequence continues at coordinate 17,175 of JAGYMQ010000014.1, read as the reverse complement.
AGATAATAAGATTGCTTTGCAGGAAGAGATAAGAAAGGCTAGAAAACTTTCCAACGGTATAATTGGCGTGAATATTATGGTCGCATTAACAGATTTTGACGATATGGTTCGGATAGCCCTGAAGGAAAAGATCGATATTCTCTTTCTGGGAGCTGGTTTGCCTATTAAACTTCCCAAAGGTATCTCGATAGATATGTTGAAAAAATCCAAGACCAAAATAGCTCCGATCGTTTCGTCGGCAAGAGCTGCTAAACTTATATTTAAAAGCTGGGATAATCATTTTGGCTTAATTCCAGATGCCGTTGTAGTAGAAGGTCCCTTAGCTGGTGGTCATTTGGGTTTTAAACTAGAACAAATCGATGATCCCGAATATAAATTGGAAAAGATCGTCCCCGAAGTTTGTGAGAATATAAAAATATTTGAAAGCAAATATCACAAAACGATACCTGTAATTGCTGGAGGAGGAATTTATAATGGAGAAGACATATATAAATTTATGAGTTTGGGAGCTAGTGGTGTGCAAATGGGGACGCGCTTTGTAGCTACGAAGGAATGTGATGCTGATGATAAATTCAAAATGCAGTATATAAAATGTCAGAAGGAAGATATCGCTATCATCAAATCTCCAGTTGGTTTGCCAGGAAGAGCGATCCTCAATGATTTTTTACAAGATGTGAGAGCTGGACTAAAAAAACCGTTTATTTGTCCCTGGAAGTGTCTTAAAACTTGTGATTTCCAGAACTCTTTATATTGTATTGCCAAAGCTTTGACGCAAGCAAAGATCGGGAATTTAAAAGACGGATTCTGTTTTGCTGGAGCAAATGTCTGGCGAGTGAAAAGCATTGTGTCTGTAAATAAACTTATAGAGACACTTATGAAGGAATTTGAATTAGCTATCCAGAAATATAATTTACTCTAAGTGTAAATTTTGGAATTTGATCAAGCTAAATTCTTTCCATTTTTTTTTCTTCGCGTTTGTTTGTCTGTTGGGACATAACGCAGTGCAGAAAAATGTTCGCAGGATTTATCGACAGCAGATTGTCGAGTTACCAGGTCTCATCATTCAGGACGATATCGTGCAATACTCCATCTTTTCTAATTTCGACATCTCCGATCACTTTGACATTTTTTCCGAAATAAGCATCAGCATTGATCTTTAATTGACGGCAATTTCTAAGCGACGGAATTCCTTTTTGAAAGCGTTCATAAAAATCGTCGATATCTTTATAATATTTCTGTTCCAATTCGATATGAGGAGAGCTGCCATAATGATTTACCAGTTTCAATTGGTGATCATCAGTTAATTCAAAGCAATCGCTCCAAACAGCGAGCAGATCATTCGTTTTTTTTACTGGAGTGAAACGATTTCTTTTGACGATGATCGCTTTTGCATCATTAAAAACGCTGATCGCCGCGCCCATCGCTGTTTCCACCTGAAAGACTTTTTCACCATCAACTTCTTTGCTATTCAAGATCATCGTCAACGGCAGATGATAACGAGTTTCGTATAATCTTTGTTTGAGCGCTTTCAAATTTATCCACAAATTATTTGTATTGAAATATCGATATTTATCAATGTTTTGGAATTCAGCAATATCTGTTTCAGGACATTGAGCGCTTTCTCGTAGCAACAGTTGACCTTTCCGATTTTGCGCAAGGTGACCACCTTTTTTATCCATTGCAGTGCGGCGACAGACTTCCATCGCAAACGGAATATGTTGTTTTATCAAATAATTCAAGATCCGATTATCGATGACAGCACCCAAATTATCTGAATTGGAAATAAAAGCATATTCATAGCCTTTATCGAGCAATTTGTTCAGAACGCCGCTCAGTGCCAGAACTTGATAAATTTCACCGTGGCCGGGTGGATTCCAGTTCAGATCATCATTATCATTATGTAAAGGCGAAAGGTCTTTTTGTTTTATTTTGGGGAATTTATTTTGGAGGAAATCGAGTGGTAAACCGGGCAGTTTTAGATTTGGATATTTTGCCAATTCTGCCAGCGATTCATCTCTCGTGTTGAAGCTGTGCATCAATAGAAGTGGAATATTTTTATTAGTTCTTTTGCGCAATGAGAGGATTTGACGGGCGATCACATCCAAAAAATTTAGCTCATTCTTGATCTTCAGCAAAGTTTTTGCCTTTTTCAAACCCATGCTTGTGCCAAGCCCACCATTCAATTTTATCATAACCAATTTATCAAGAGCTTCATTTTCATCATTTTGCAAGGAAGAATGGTCGATCAGATTTTCTTCGGTGACAGGTTGGATCTCATCCTCGCTGAGTTTACCGGTTTGACCTTCCAAAATTTTATAATATGAATTTGTAAAAGATTGGATGACAACTTCGTTTAAATTTTCTTTTCGCATTAATGAGATAAATTCATCTAAATATTTTTGCATTTTCCCTCCAAATCATTATAAGTTCAATTTTTTTTCTATAGAAATATTACTATCTTTTGCGATCTTGCGGTTTTGATTCACGATTAATTCTCCCAGCAATCCGATCGAAAAGAATTGGATACCGACGATGATGAGTAAAGTGGATAAATAGAGCAAAGGACGGTTATAAAGCGGTTGACCAAAACCAAGCTTGAGAACGGAAAGATAGAGCGCAATGATGAAACCGAATAAGCTGAAGGTCGTTCCGATCCGGCCAAAAAGATAGAGCGGACTGCGGATGTAGCCTGTAACGAGTTTAACCGTCAGCAGATCGAGGAATCCGCGCAAATATCTTTCTGATCCAAATTTTGTTTTGCCAAATTTTCTTTTGCGATGATGAACTGGAAATTCTGCGATCTTGAAACCTTTTGCTTTAGCCAGCGCTGGCACATAACGATGCATTTCTCCATATATATCCAGATTTTCGATCACCGTTTTTTTATAGGCTTTGAATCCGCAATTGTAATCGTGCAGTTTTAAACCAAAGGAAGAAGAAACAACAGCATTGAAGATCTTGGAAGGCCAGGTTTTGGTGATTGGGTCCTTACGCTTGATCTTCCAGCCAGTCACCAGATCATAACCTTCAGATAATTTTTGTAGGAAGTTTGGGATTTCTTTTGGATCATCCTGCAGATCAGCATCCATCGTGAAAATAATGTCACCTTGCGCGGCTTTGAAGCCAGCGTTCAATCCTTCTGATTTTCCAAAGTTGCGTCTGAATTTGATCACTTTCAAATTTTCGTCAGCTTGTGCCAGTTTTTCCAAAACAGCATAACTTTCGTCTGTGCTGCCGTCATCGATGAAGATCAGCTCATATTGATTTTCCCCGATGTTTTCTTTGATCTCTCGATAAAGTAGTTCCAAGCTTTCAGCTTCGTTATAGACGGGTATCACAAAAGATAATTTCATTTTTTTTCCAACCTTACGATTTAAACAAATACTCGAAAGACACTCATTACCAATCCTGAACTGATCGGGATTTTGATATTATCGTCAATACGTGGGAAAAATAATTCAGCGAAAGTGGCTGTGATCGCACCGAAAAAAGCCAAAATCGGATGCACGAAAAATAGAGCGAATATCATGATCACAGAGAAACAAGCGAGACTTCCTTCCAGACTTTTTCCTGTTCCTTTGATCTTTCTTTTTCCGAAACGCATACCGACGAGAGCAGCGAGCGTATCGCCCAGAGCCAGCGAACAAAGTGCTACGAAGGCAATATTTTTGGGAAAGATCAGCACGCAGATCAGAGCGGAGGTGATCATATAGGTAGCGCCAGTGAAATCGTTAAATTCGTGCCGACGTAAGAGAATTCCCACCGAATCCAGGAAAATTTTTTTAAAAGTGCAATGTTTCTGGCGAGCGATTTCGATGAGAAAGGCGAGAGCAGTTAACCCAAGCAAGATGATGGCAAATAATTTTCTATTATAGAAAAAAATATAGCGGTAGCTGATCGGTATCAAGATAGCGCTGAAGTGGATTGCTTTACGGAAAAATTCTGCTTTCATATTATTTGAATTTGCTCACGACAAAAGACCTTGCCACTTCGATAACCAGCTTTGGATCGTTTTTCACAACTTCGGTAAAGAGAGTTTTAATTGATAATTTGTCTTTTGGAATTTTGTTCATCGCTTTCACCAGATTATTGAAACGTTTATCTTTAATTCCCAGATATTTTTCTTTCATGGCATACATTGTTTTTTGGGTTTTGCCCAATCTTTTATTCCATTCTTTTCGATAACGCTTCAGGAATTTTGTTTTGAAATTTCTTTCTTTAACGGCGTCAGCCGCAACTTTTCCAGCGATGCTGCCGGCTATCATTCCCTGCACGATACCACCACCGGTGATCGGATTGACCTGACGCGCAGCATCTCCCACCAGCATAATGTGATCTGCTACGATCTGATTTAAAGTGTCTGAAGTGGGAATTCCAGCATAAACGATATAATTTATCTTTCCCGCTGGATAATGTTTTTGCACAAATTGATCAAGATAGAATTGTGGCTTTTTCTTGAGAGCAGAAGAACCAGCGATGCCCAGCCCGATATTGGCACTCGTTCTGGATTTGGGGAAAACCCAAAGATATCCTTGAGGAGCGATTTCATTTCCAAAATAGAATTCACAGCAATCGGGATCGACGTCGATATCTGTCATTTGATACATCACGCTGGTTTCCATATCTTCAAGTGGTAAATCGGTTTTAATGCCTGCCCATCTGCCAACGCGTGATTCCACGCCATCAGCAGCGATCACAACGTCACAAAGCACAATTTCTTCTTTACCGCGATAAGTAAATTTCACTCCTTTGATCTCGCCTGCTTCTTTGAACAGATCAAAGGCATCAGCTTTGGTCAGCAGTTCTGCTCCGAATTCTGCTGCCAGATTACAAAGCGCTGTATCAAATAGTCTGCGTTCCAAAACATATCCAGTGGGATTATTTTCCATTAAAAGCTCTTCGCCGTTCGGAGCGACTAATTTTGCTTTTTTGATGGTTGTGGCGATCCATTTTTCGTCAATATCGATGAAAGGTGCAATACCATCGTGGGAAACGCCTTCAGCACAGCGCACCGGAATTCCCGGCTCGCGGTCTCTTTCCAGGATCAGCACTGAAGCGCCATGTTCGGCAGCAAATCTGGCGGCAACGCTGCCGGCAGGACCTGCACCGATCACAATGACATCATATTTTTTTCTGAAAGTCATTTTTCCTCCTTGATCGCTTCAGCAGGACAGATGATCAGACAATTTTTACAATCGATACATTTTTCATTATCGATCTCTACTTTGAATTCAAATATTCTGATAGCATCGACTGGACAAACTCCAGCGCAGGTGCCACAAATGTCACAAAGAGAAGATTCTATTTTCATATTCACTCCCTACTTTCAAGATTTTTTCTTAGATCAATCAGATCAAAAGTATTTCCCTGAAATTTCACGATCAGGTCATAGGAAATATTATCTTGCAGATGATGATCATTTGGATTGATTTTTATTTTACTCCGATCTTTTGATGGTAGATAATGTTTTATCATAATTTTTGGATTGGGATTTTTCTGTCCAAAAGGTTGCAGAAGATTGTAATCAATTTTTATATAGTCATCGAGTTCGTGCAAATTTTCGATTTCCAAAACAGCATCGATCACGATCTTTCGATTTTTTTTGATCTTTTCTTTTTGAGTTTCAGCATATTCTGTGAATTTTTGCACAAATCCAGCGAGTTCATTTTTTTTCATGGAAAATCCAGCCGCTTTTGCGTGTCCGCCGTATTGAATGAGATTCTCCTGGCAACAATGAAATGCTTTTACCAGATCGAATCCTTCAGAGCTGCGCGCTTCTGCCATCAAAGTTCCATTTCTATCTTTCAAAAAAACTGCTGGCACTCGATAAGTTTTTGCGACACGTCCTGCAGCTAATCCCAAAAATTCTAATGGGATCTTGTTTTCTGCATCATAATGCACAAAAGAGATTTGGGGTGGTGTTTTGATCAATTCGCTCAAATATGATTTCACATCAAATAAAGCAGCTTCGAAATTTCTCATTTCAGAAAATAATTGCTCGCTGATAGATTCTTGTTCTTTGTTGATACTGAGCAAGAAAGAAAGAGCTAAATTCTCACCATTTTCTCGACGGCCATTGGAAAGCAAGCGGTTTATCATATGAATGGTGTGGATTCTTTTGTAATAGCTGTAGGAATTTCCAAAAAAACTGCATAATTTTTTGATATTTTCCGCATCGAAGACAAACCAGTTTTCCAGCACTTCTTTCACGAAAATGCGATTGATCTTTAATAATGGCACTTTATCTGCGATCGTGCCGGCGGCTGTCCAAAAAAGAAAATTTTTATCTAAAGTAATAGAAAGCTTTTCTGTGAGATTTTTTAGAAGGAAATAAGTAACGCCTACGCCAGCGATCATTTTATCGGGGAAATTATCATCATGTCTTTTGGGATTGACCACGGCAAAAGCTTCTGGAAGGCGGTTTTGTACGATATGATGATCGGTGATAATGATGTCACAGATATTTTGCTGGATTTCTTTGACCGCATCAAAACAGCTTATTCCACCATCGACTGTTATCACGAGATCGATAGCTTTTTCTTTCACTTTTTTAATGAATTTCGGCTGCAATCCATGATCGTCGGTCATTCGGTTTGGAATATAATAATAATGATTTTGCGATCCCATCTTTTCCAGAAAACTAAATAAAATATAGGTGGAAGTGATACCGTCCACGTCATCATGACCAAAGATCATTATTCTTTGCTTTTTTTGGATTGCTTCGATGATGCGATCTGTCGCCAGATCAATATCTTGCAACGCTGGAATTTTAGCGAGATCGGACAGAGAACCATTAAAAAATGATTCAGTTAAATTACGATTGCGAATTATCTGCTCCAAAAGAGAAAATTGACTTTCTGGACTATATTCCCAATGTGATATCATAGGCCTTGAATATAATCTTCATCTGCTTCTGGAATATCACGCGGTTCAGTTTTTTTGAGACGTTTGCGGAAAATGTCAAATCCCGTGATCCCGATCGAGAACATTAAAGATTCATCAGCATAATCATGTTTGTCCACATCGCCACGTCGCAAGAATTTAACAGCAAAATCAAATTTCTTGTCTGAAGATTGCAATGGGATGGAAAAACCAGCAGTAAGAGCTTTCTCAAGCACTTTTGCATTATTTACTTTGAAGGGAAGTTCTTCTTGATAAGCTCCGAGTCGTAAAGGAATCTCATTGAACCATTTTCCATAACCGCTGAGTGGATCGTAAGCAAAACCGATGCCCAATTTATATGTGTTGTAATCAGCAAATTCTGTATCTTTCCAAAAAAAGTAATTCAGATCAATTGAGACTTTGTATTTTTCGGCAAATTTGAAACTGAAACCCGATGCGGTAATTGCAGGATAAGAAAATAAATCTTGATTGAATTCGATATCTTCCGAACCGGGGAAGTGATCATATTTATAGGTTGTTTCACCTTCCAGATCGACAGCATTTGAATAGGAGAGAGCAAAAGCGAGGCTTTTTATCTTCTTACTGATGCCAATCGTGAAATTTGGTTTTTTGAAAGTTTGATCAATTTCATATCGTGTATCAGAAAATTCTGCGGTTGGTTCTGTTACGCTGTTATCATAATCCAAAAAGAAGAAGCTTGTTTTGTGACCAAAATAGTAATTTGCTCCGATTCCAAAATTGAGAATATTATTTTGGAAAGCATAGAGCAAGCTGACTTTGGACAAGCTTGATTCCAAACGATTGATATTTTTGTAATGTAATGTATCAGAATTAGTTGAGATAAAGGTTTTTTCTTCTACTGTTTCCAGATTTCCAGAAGCTGTTGAATTGAAACTGAATCCGAGGCGATGTTTTGCCAGAGGAATTGCTATTTTGAAATAGGGAAGATAGATTCCGTCATTTCTAAATTCGTTTTGAGCATCTTGATACCAGACATAACCAAATTGAGATGCAGTTGTAAATAGCACTTTGTTCGTGGAAACAAGAAGAGAAGGATTGGAAAAATTTGAATTGATACGAAAAAGATCTGCTTGCCCCGTCTCGCCCATTCCCATGCCATAAACATCTTCTCCATAATATGTTACAGGCATTCCGTATTGTGAAAATACTGAGTTTGAAAAAAGCATATTGGCAAAAATCAGCAGACAAAATAGAAATATATTTTTCATTATGTTCTCTCCATTAATTTTAATTTTGGCTGACATAAAAATAAAAAACATTTTCTTTGTCAATTGTTAGATTGAGTTAGTTTAATGAAGCAGCGAATTAGAAAGTATCAAAGAGAATGAAAAATTTATGAAAATGAGAGAATATAGAAAAATCACAAGAATAAAAAAAATTATTGGAGAGGTTTCAACTATCTTTTTATAGTGTCTTAAAATCGAGAGAATATTTGTTTTCCAGGATCTTCAAGCTGAAATTCTATCGCGATGATCAGCAAATTAAGATCGAGTTGTAAGAAGCGCAATTTAGCAAAATCTTTTTCTGTGGTCAGGATCAAATCAAAATTTTTCAGTAATTCCCAGTCAAAATGTTTATAATCGAAATGATCAGGGAAGGTGAAATGCTGCATAAATTTGAAGCCGGCTTTGGTCACGGTTTGTTCAAAAGAAGCAGGTTGACCAATTGCTGAGAGTAAAGCGATCTTTTTATTTTTCAGTGAATTTTGATCAATAGATCTTTCATTCTTATCGTAAATATTTTTAATTTCATATTTTCCGAAAATAATCTTTTGTTGATATTTTTCCAATTTTTGAGGAATTTGTTTGCCGCCATTAAAGATAATCTGATCACAATATTTCAAGGCAGAAAGCGGTTCGCGTAAAATTCCAGCTGGCAAAATGTAACCATTCCCGATTCCACCACTTTCGTTGAAGATAACCAGTTCGAAATCGTGATAAACTTTGAAATTCTGGAAGGAATCATCCAAAATTATATAGTCCAATTCAGGAAATTTATCTTCCAATATTTTGACGGACAGCTTTCTATTTTTTCCGACGATAATTGGAATTCCTTTCAGCTTGGAAGCTAATAGCAGTGCTTCATCGCCAGCAAATTTTGCAATATCGAACACTTTATCTTGATCTGAGATCAGGCGATTGTTTTTTTCAAATCTACCTTTATATCCACGATGAGAAACAGCAACTTTCTTTCCTTTTTGCCGCAAATGTTTTGCCAGAAATATTGTGATCGGCGTTTTTCCACTACCACCACTAACGATATTTCCCACGCTGATGATCTGACAATGCGGGCGATAACCTTGTTGTCGAAATTTGCGCCGTAGGATCATTATCAAAGAATAGACCAGGGATAATGGATAAAGGATAAAAGAGATAATTGATCTCTGATATAGATTATTTCTGATGAAATCTTGCATAATTTTCTCTGATAATTTGAGGATAATATTTTCTATCCGCTTCCAGCAAAGTAATTAAATTTTTTTAGATCGCTTGATCTTATCCAACCTTTGAAAGTGCTTTGATAAATGAAAATAGCTTTAACTATCGGTTCTAAATACAAAGAATTAGGATTCCAATTGACCTTATCGAAGTTTTTGGAAAAGAAGTATTTTCCCACTTTATAGCGTCCTCTTTTATGTGTATAACCGACAATGGCTTTTTCATTTTTTTCATAAGCTGAAATAGGATCGGAATATAATGTTACTTTTTGTTTGCAGGTCAAAGTGCTGATGCCTGGACTTTCTTCGAGGATCAAAGGAATACGATGAACGATTTCCTTATTTCGATTCCACAACCATCTTAAAGAAATTATATTCAAACTGGGCATCTTTGTATTGATAGACGTTGTTACTTCTAAACAATTATTATATCTTTCAATTTTTTGTAAATTGCCATGTCCACTGAATATTTTTCTGAAAACTCCTTTTTTGTCGAAACCCAAAATACAAAAGAGAGGATCATCACCTTCACCGTCGCTATAATTTTTTACGATTATCTCTTCTTGGTAGGAAGCGTTATCATGTCTTTTATTTTCAATATCTGTGATCTTGATCTTTGATCTATCGGTAATTGGAGCATAATTTTCTTCAATATCTTCTATTTTGTATAATTTGTTTTTCTCAATAAATTCAAAAGGAATGTTTTTTAGAGCAAGTGTCCAAATGTAAATGCTATCGAGAAGAACAAAATTTCCATTTCTGCCATTTTCCCGCAAATAGTATAAAGGCATGTGGTTGAAGCAAAATCTGAATAATATCTCATTTGGTTGTTTTTGAGTTTTTTCTTTTTTTTTCAGCTCAATTTTCTGGATAAGGTTTACATTGATTTTTTCTGTTTCATTTAATTTCACATTTTTCGATTTCTTATCATACCAAGTCATATTTCGAAAAAAGTAATCAAGATCAGCATCATCGAAGATGTAACCATTTCGAGCAAAAATCTCATTTCTGGAATAGATCAGAAAATCTAAAGTTTTTGTTTGCAATTCTGATGATTCCAGTTTTCTACTATTTGAATCAGGGATTAAAAAGTTTTCTGCACCGAAAAGGTTTATTGTAAGTAATAAAAAAGTTATAATTACTTTCATTTCCGTCTCCTACAATAAAAAAAAGTTTTTTTCCTACAATATTTGTTATCCAGAAAAAAATACAGATCATACCAGATTTTTGTCATTAAAACTCAATTCCTTTTCGCACTGGAATTCCTTTCTGATAATAATGTTTGATCTCTTTCATTTCAGTTACCAGATCAGCTTTTTCCAAAACTTCTTGGCGCGCATATCTTCCCGTCATAACGATCTCTGCCGCTGTTGTTATCTGGAAAATTTGCAGCTGATCTTCCAAGGAGATCAGATTCCATTCGACAGCGACGTTTATCTCGTCCAGAATGATGAGATCATATTTTTGAGATTGGATAACTTCGCTGGATTTTTTTAGTGCTTTTTTTGCTTCTTCAAAGTCAATTTTTCGTGGATTATTAGGATCGACAAGTTCAGCTGTTCCAAATTGGAAAATGTCGATATTTTCAAAATTGCGCAAAGATTTGATCTCGCCGTAAAGGAAATTCTTTTTCATAAATTGGATTAGACAGACTTTTTTCCCGCTGCCCAGACTTCTGAGAGCCAGCCCCAAAGCTGCTGTAGTTTTTCCTTTTCCGTTTCCAGTATAAATTTGGATCATTTTGTTTTCAACTCCAATTCGATAAATATTCGATTATTTTTGTAGGCGCTATTATCCAGATGAATGATCTTGACTTGCGAATTTTGATTGATCAGCCGGGAAAATAATTTAGCTGAAACAGTGCGGCGCAAAAATCCGATCTGCTTTCCGTCTGCCAGATAAACGCCAATTGCTTGAGAATCGTGTTCATTGAGCGGGTCAGTCATCAAATTCAATTTTTCTCCGATCTTTAATTTCTTTATCTCAGAAATATCAAGGTGGAATTCTTCGCCCACGACTTTTAGGTAAAATTTTGTTTCAGTTTTCAGCCATTTTTTAAAATCCGAAAATTTATATGAAAAAGACCAGCTACTGCAAAACTTTTCAAAGATATTTTTTTCTATTTCTTCCACGATACTTTCAGAATATTTCCAAGATTCATAGATCTGCGAAAAAAGAAAGCGATAGAAATTTTTTTTGTGAGGAAATATCCACTTTTCTTTAAATGTGATCTTCAGATTTTCTAAAATAGTGGAAATGAGAGGATAAATCCGTTTTCTTTCACTAACTAAAATTTTTGCAAAAAGTAAAATATCATTCATCGGAGCTGCCAATTTTGTTTCCTTTTCCAGATTCCAACGAACAATATCCACGCTTTCAGCTAAAAGTGTGAAATTCTGACGAAAATCTGCTTCAACGCTGATAAGTTTGTTTAATTCTTCAGAATCATTTAATGGAACTAATTGCCTTGCTGGTAATAGTGCCCAAAAAAATTTCTCTTTCCCAAATTCAACAGAAATTATTTGTTCAATTTCTAACAACATATTCTTCTTCCCCTTTTTTTATTTTGTAAGAGGAATTTTTATCGTTTCTTTGTCAAATAAAACTTTTGAAGCTTACCGAGAAAAAATAGTTAAACGATGATTCAGAAAGTTTCAATTTATGCAACCTCACAAATCTTGATATGTAAGAAAAATTTTAAGAAGGTTTTGCAATGTTATTTGCTTTTTCTTACATTCAACATTATGAAGATCCAGCAAGCTGAAAATTAATTGAAAAAGCAATCCATAAGAATAAATGAACATTATTTTTTGTGAGAATTGAATATTTTTATTGACGAATCAATATAATGAATCAAATTAGGCGAATAATAAAAAGGAGGAACTATGAAAGTTACGATTATTATTGTTCTGTTTGCTGTTCTGCTCTTATCTGCCTGTTCTTTCAATTTACCAGTATCAGCAACATCGAATCCCATTGGAGCTAAAAAAGGAACTTTTGTTCAAACAGGTTACCTTGGGTTTCCACCACCAATGAGTAACAAAGCAGCTGTCTATGAAGCAGCAAAGAATGGCGGCATCACAAAGATATCAACTGTTGATCAAAATATAACTTGGTTGCTAGTTATGACCAAGTATGAGACAATAGTTACAGGTGAATAATGAAAATGGGGACGCAAGTCCCCTTCTTTTTTGAAAAATGTTCAATTTGTAAAAAATAAAAAAAATTCATTTCCAATTTTAATATTTCCTTTTTTCCACTGTTCAACATTACGAATGTCCAGTAAGTTAAAAATTAATTGAAAAAGCAATCCTGAAATTTGTCAAAAAGCATTTCCCTTTACTTCATTCATTCGTCTATTTCAGCATCATCATTTTTTTTGTTGTATTGAAATCGCCTGCTTCTATTTGGAAAAAATAAATTCCGCTGGAAACAATTTTACCATTTTTATCTTTGCCTTGCCAAAGGATCGAATGCTGACCGGCAGAAAGCTTTTTGTTGATCAAGCGCTGCACTTTTTGTCCTTTCAAATTGTATATCGTCACTTTCGTGAAAGATGCCTTATTCAAGAAAAAAGAAATAGTCGTTGCCGGATTAAATGGATTGGGATAAATTCGTATTTGATTTTTTTTTGATGCAGGAGTTTCCAGCGAGCCCAAGTTGTTTTTGACGGTCAGGATTCCATTTAGTGCTCCAATTTGTGAAGGGAAAATTTGATAATTGTAAACATTATTACCGAGATCTTGCCAGAGATTTCCATCCAAAAAAATATCTACAGTGAAAGAAGACGTAATATCAGAAAGATCAAATTCCAGATTTATTGAAGAATTTTCGTTCACTTTGATCGCAAAATGCCAATTTGCACTATCTTGCTGTGTCTCAGATAAGGTTTGTTTGAATTCTGTATCCAATTTATCGAAGGGGAAATTCTGATTTCCCCTCACTTTCAGATAGGCTCTAATTCCATCAGTAAAAGGTTTTTCAGGTAATTCTGGCAGATCATAATGGACATCATAAGCTTCTGACGAATATTGACTTGTGCCCAGACTAAATTCATCTCGATCGAATTGTGTGGCTGCGATTTCAATGCGCCAATCTTCATCAAACTCATAATAATTATTGCTTTGATATGGTGCAAAATGGCATTTCATATTTTCTTGATGAGCAAAATTTGCATAAAGATAGAAAGAACTTTGAGCAGGTATTTTTGTGGTTCTTTGAAATCCATCATTGTAAAGATAAACGGATCTTCCGATCTTGCCGAAATTCACTATCGAATAAAAACTGTTCAGATAACCATATCGATAGAATTGCAGATCCTTGATCTCAATCTCGTAAAGAAATGGATTTGCCAGCAGATTCCAGCCTATAACGAGCTTGCTCGTAAATCCATTTTTTTGGATAGGAGCATTTTGTGTGAATGTGCCATTTTGTGAGGAATCAAGCCAATATCCTTTTCCAAACAGAAATTCTTCACTTTCTGTAAAAATGTGATGTTCAATCGGGAAATAAAGCTGTGAATCGTTTCCGAAGATCTGGTCTGGATGCAGTGCTGATTCTGAATTCCATGGATTGGAGATCAATTGCCAGCCTTCATTAAATTCTAATGTGATTTCCTGCGGTAAAATTCCAATCATATTTTGGCTGGTTTCACGTATTGCGACATCTTCTAACGTCAAAATGTCCATCACAAATCTGCAATAATGAATGTTAACATTTGGCGGGATTTGCCAGTTGTAACTGCTTTGACCATTAGGAATGCTATTGATAAAAAGCGAATCAGAATCATTTTGCAATGAAAGAGTTTGGCTTTCGATCAAGTTGGAAAAATTCGTATCCCATTCGATCTGCACTTCTTCTCCGCTCTGATATATGAGATTTTCAGCATCCGAAAACTCAATTTGTGGCTGAATGTTTCCCCAGTAGAGCTTGAAATCTTTGAATTCCGTGTTGGAAAAATAGACAATGGCTTCATCATTATGCAGCAAAGAAGTTTCGCCAGTTTGCAGATCTTCCAGGAAAATATTGCCTTCCAGATTTGTCAGCTCATCTTCCAAACCGATCGAGATCGGCTGATCCAATTGATTGGTGCGGATCTTGAGTAGCCAGGAACGAGTTGTATTTTGTGGAGAATAATCAGCTTTCACGTTCTGGAAAAGATACATCCCGTTCGGTTGATAAGCTTCATAAAATGCTGCATAAATATAGTTTGGTGGAGGTTCTTCAGTTTTTTCGATATCGTAATATTCATCAAAATAATTTGTTGCACCGATATTTTTGGAAAAGGCTACGCTGTCGCAGATCGTAAATTCAGAATTTGCTATCATGATTTGCAAAACCTTTTGCGGTTCACAGCTGCTGACATCATCCAGATCAAATTCTGTTCCTGATAGATTTTCGGCAGTAACTTTATAGGTGTAATACCTGTCATTTTCTGCTGTTTCATCGAAGTAAGTATATGTATCATTGATATTTATCGAGCCGATCAAATTGGGGTCTGTTTCCCAGCTGGCAATGAGATTGAAAGCTTGAGATTGAGAACTGCGATAAATATTGAAGCCCGCATTTTCATTTTGAGAAAGAGCAAACCATTTCAATTCTGCTTTTGCATCTCTACCAATTGCAGTGAATTCCGTGATCCGAACTGGTGGCATTGTGATAGATAGCTCATCAGAAACTGGAGAAATATTTCCATTCTTATCTTTTGCTCTTATCTGGAAAAAATATTCTCCATTCGTTTGCAGATCGGAAAGCATTGCATTTGCGTGTAAAGGACTTGCCAGCTGCCAATTATTATCGCGATCTATGATCTGAAAATTCCCAGGTGAGATCGGTTCTTCGGCAAAGAGAATTTCATAGGTATGAAAATCGAATGATGAGATCGACTGCCAGAATAAATTCACGCTCTGATCAGATTGCAAGGTCACATTGAATCCAGTAGGCGTTTCTGGATCCAATCCATCGTCCATCAAAAAAACATCGGGCAAAACTTCGTTCATTTTTTCTACCCAATAGGAATAATAATTCAGAGTTTGTGTGAAAAGTTCGGTAAAATCAAATTCACCAGCATTTTCATCAAAGCCATAGAACCACTTATAAACGTTTTCTTCTTGTGGAAAAGCGTCAGGTAGTTCGTCCATTTCCAGATGGAAAAAAGGTTCGAAGACATCATATTGATTCAAATTTTGAGAAGTATAGTTCATCTGTTGATTATTGCCATAACCGGGCAGATCAACGCTGCTATTGACCACATAAGGATCGCCATTCCAATTATAAAAGAAAAAATCATAGACGTAATAATTTACGGCATAATAGTCATTTAGATAAACTTCATCATGTTGGCCGAACGTATTTTCTGAAAAGATAAGATGGTCGCTGACGTTTATCAGATCGGTGTGGAGGTTGGAAAGATCACGGATCGGTAAATTGGGACAACTTTGTCCACCGCCAGCAGAAACCTGACAATTTGCGTGTCCTTCATGCCGATTCCAATCATAACTGTGAATCTGAGCAGAAAATTCTCTTCTTCCAAGATCATTACGGATCTTATCGCAGCTGAGCTGATAGGAGCGCGTGAGTGGATGTGCTTCAATTCTGGAAGGATCGCTGAGTGATTGTGAATTGGAATAATTACCGTAACCTGTCCATTTCACTTCTCTTCCAGCACCATTAACAAACAGGAATTGTGCGTCCCAATCGACGAAACTTTTCCAGGCAATTGGCGGGGCGATAAAATCATCATTCGGATGCGGAACAGTTATTATGATTGGATTAGTAGCGTCAGGATTAAAAATATACAAACCCCAACCAAGATCAAAAGAGCCGAATTCATCATCAGAAGTTGTTGCAGTACCATTACCATCAAAATAATCCATATTTAGGTTTTCGCGGATCAGGTAAAAGGTCTCTCCTGTATCAGTGTCAGAGAATTCCACGACCTCAAAAGGCAATTGATAGTCATCGATGAGAAGTTGTGCCTGCGTGAAATCTTCTTCCAGAAAAGCGGAAAAGATCTGTTGCCAGATCTGTAATGAATCAGCGCTGGCAATTGTGAAATCACCAAATCCATTCGTTTGTCTATCCCACGGTGAATAAAGATTATAATCTTCTTGTGCAATTCCTTCTGAAATATGCGAGATCCAATTATCATAAGTGCAACTTGGCGCATTTCCATAGAGAAAATTTTCGAAAGAAGCAGTTTCTTGGGTAATGGAAAATAGTGAAAAACAGAAGAAATGGATCAGGATCGAAAAATATATTTTTTTGATCATAAAATTTTATTTTGCACGTTATTTTTCATTGTTGCAAAAATTATAATTTACTTTCCACAGATTTGATTTTTCCTTGCATTCGATTTTGCTTTGAGCTGCGAAAATCAACTTTGAACGTAATTCCGATTCTTTCGTATTCAGCAGCAAACTTTTGGAAGATCCTATCCACCAGCGCCAGAACATCTTTCCATTCTCCTTCCAAAACTGAACCCATCGGAGTAAGCTCGTGTTCCACTTTTTCATCTTTTTTGATCTCTTTGATCACTTCTGCTACAAAGGGAGATAAACTGGGGCCGATATCGTAAGTAACGACTACCAATTCACAAATAACATTGAATTTCATACAATCACCTCAAATTCATATTTATGTGAGAATTTATTTTATTAGATTTTTTTTGCAAGCTTATTCCCAATAATATTTTTTGGAGAGATAGGAGGTTTGGGGTTTAGGGGTTTGGGGTTTAGGGGTTTAGGAGTTTAGGAGTTTAGAAGGGAATTGTAACGGCGTGAACGCCCGAGCGACTTCGTGCAAGCCTACCTGGC
>JAGYMQ010000013.1 GCA_018400535.1 Candidatus Cloacimonadota bacterium | reverse complement strand
ATAACCGCCAGGAAGGAAGCTAAAGCCACTGGAACCAAACTCGGGATCATTTCTTAGATCTCCATTACTCCAAAGGTCATAACCACCAGCCAGTTTACTACCTTCATTCGTGCCACGATATCCTGTGCTGTTTGCCTGGCTCTGGCTCATACCGAGATACATTTCCAATTCCTTTATTTCTTCATCTGAGGGAATATGCCAGCCTTCCGGGGCTAATCCTCTTGCGTCATCTACGGCATACCAGTTGTAAAGTGCTCCATAAGTATCAGCATTAGCTGGATCGTTATCATAATAACAATAGGCACCGGTAGAAAGATTAGTCCAAGTGTTAGCACCGGTTACATTGGGAATAGGAGTCCCGTCATTGTAATGAGTTACTTTAAGGTTTTCGATCATCCACTCCTGATCGCCAATAATCATAGTTTGATAGACATTGCCGTCGATATCGGTTACAGTTCCGGGACCTCCTGTATAGCCATCTTCCGCAGTAATTTTAAATCTGAAATCATCACCCTGCATATTGGGATGTTCAGCACCAACGTTCCATACTATATGCTTGCCATTCCCAGAATATATCCCTTCTCCGATATCACCGGAAGTAAGATTACAGCTCATATCCCAGGTAGTGCCATCATCATCGGAGACCTGCATCATAATGTTTAACTCGTCACCATCGGCATCATAGACGTTGTAATAGACATCTACTTTATAGCTACCATCACCACGCTGCTGAGCAAATACATTGGAAACCACTGGTGCAGAGTTAGAAAATGTTTGAAATTCCAAAATTCCTTGAATACACCAGTTGTAATTTAATCCAAGATCATCTAGAGTATCCCAGCTTCCATTGTAATAAAGCCAACCACCTTTGTTCGAAACCATCGGTCCAGAATCTACACTACACGGATGGTCTCCTGTTAATTCAATAGCATAACCAATCCAATATTCATTTCCAGAGTTCAAAGTCACAGGATTGCTGATAATCAGCTCTGTCCAACCTCCAACTACAATATAGTTTGTAACATATTGCGAATAAACTAAAGAACCGGGATTACCATAAGAACCACCTTCCCAAATTCTGATCTGCATCTGACTATAGTCAGCAGATCTGATATGAACATTAACTTTAGTAATCTCATAGTCATCATAATAGGAAGAAAGTTCATCTGAAGTGAATCTGGCAGCACAAATAAAGCTGGCAGTTCCTCCCGTACCCACACCATTATTATCATAGCCATTTTGATATTCGATCGTCACACCATCTCTATTTTCATTAGCATTGAAATGCGTTTCTCCACCGACCCGGGTAGTTCTTAAAACTTCCACATTGTCAGTTGCTTGTATTAGACAGGCAATCAACAAAAATAAAATAAAAAACTGAATCCTTCTCATCCAGCCCCCTGAGTAAAAATTACTGAATGCAATTTGATTGTTTAGAAGCAAACTGTCAAATAGAAAACGTAAAAAACTTATAATTCAACTTTATAATTGTCAGATTTTACCAGCATAAAACATAATTTGTTTAACATCTTGACCTCATTTTTTTTGAATATTTATATTTTCATAGTACTTTTATCAAAACAAATCACAAACTAAATTATTTTATAAATAAACGTATGTCCACTAATGATTGACACTGAACAAGAAGTTGCGCGTGTGTGGCGGAATCAGAATAATTAAATCGCAAAACAAAGAACCTAAATTCTGAACCGTCGGCTTCAGGCAAAAAGCAATGATAGACCGGACAGCCGACACATTTATTAGTGGCTTTTATCTGTAATTTCAATAATATCATTTTCATTTTCTTCAAATTCAACTTTAGCTGTAGAATCAAATCTATTACTAATTTTTCCTGTTGTTTATCAATTTTTTTCACATCTCTTGAAACATTATCAATATGCGTACTTAATTTATCCCAACGAATACGGTATCGAGCAAATTAAGTTGATAGTTTATTCAGTTCTTCTTGAATATCTTTTGCATATTTTTCTCTTTCAAGATTTTTCAGGTAAGAAAGAGGGTCTGAACCACAGATTTATCGGATTGAACGGATTGCGCAGATTGAAGAAGATTTTTTCCCTATCCTTGAAAGGATAGGCTATTTAATTATTTAACACACATTTATAACGTTATAAACTACCTAATAGCCTGCGCCTTCAGGCGTAGGAACAAAATGAACAAACCAAGATATTATAGCTCCCAAATCTTCTCTCACTTTCCGAAGCTTTCTCCAACAATCTTCTTTCAGTCAAGATTCGGAAAGTTTTGTCACCCTTCACTCTTCATAATTCTTAACCACGAATTTACGCGAATTAACACCAATTTCATGGAATGAAGATCAGAATTGATCTTATAATTAAAAATTCAAAA
>JAGYMQ010000012.1 GCA_018400535.1 Candidatus Cloacimonadota bacterium | reverse complement strand
CCCGTCTCCGGATCGACCACGTCCCCGAGGCAGTTGACGGCCACGATCGCCCCTATTTCCAGATCGCCCGTCCGAATGGAGAAGGCGCCCAGTCCGCTTTTCATGGCGCGCTCCATGCCCAGGATCTTGCCGACGGTTGCCCCGGCCCCAGCCCCCACGCACCCCTGGGCGCATCCGGGGGTTGCGGCATCCCCATTCAGGAATTAGATTGGAAGTTCTACAATCCTTGATCAAAATGCTTAATTTTGGCATTCATCCTTCTATTCCGGAAAAAGGTTCGGTCGGAGCAAGCGGTGATCTTGCCCCGCTTTCGCATCTTGCTTTGGTTCTCATCGGAAAAGGAGAAGCAGAGTTTGAAGGAAAAATTATACCAGGTAAAATTGCGCTGCAAAAAGCTGGAATCAAGCCAATATCTCTGAAAGCAAAAGAAGGTTTAGCTTTAAATAATGGCACGCAAGTGATGACGGGAATTCTGGCTCTCGCTCTTTTACGCGCTGAAAGACTCTGCAAAATAGCTGATCTGACTGCTGCTGCTACGACTGATGCTTTGTTGGGAACAAGAAGCGCTTTTCATGAACTTGTTCACAAAATGCGACCCCATCAAGGACAGCTGATTTCGGCGAAAAATCTTTATCAACTTTTAGAAGCGAGTGAGCTCAATATATCTCATAAAAATTGTGATAATGTTCAAGATGCCTATAGTTTGCGCTGCACTCCGCAAGTGAATGGAGCTGTCCGCGATGCTTTGCAATATGTGCGAAAGAGTTTGGAAATCGAGATCAATTCGGCGACTGATAATCCGCTGATTTTTCCAGAAGAAGATGAAGTGATCTCGGGTGGAAATTTTCATGGTGAACCCATTGCATTTGCTGCTGATACACTCGGTTTCACAATTTCTGAATTGGGAAATATTGCAGAGCGCAGAATTGAACAAATGCTCAATCCAGCATTAAATCGCAATTTAAAACCTTTTTTGGCACCTGAACCAGGCGTTGATTCCGGCTTCATGATCGCCCAATTGACAGCAGCTTCTCTGGTCTCTGAAAATAAAGTAATGGCGCATCCTGCTTCAGTTGATTCAATTCCTACATCTGCCAATCAGGAAGATCACGTCAGTATGGGCACGATCGCTGCTGTGAAAGCGCGCAAGATCACAGATAATATTGCCTTCGTTCTAGGCATCGAATTGATGATCGCGATGCAAGCACTTGATTCGCGAGAATATCACAGTTCCAAAGCGATCGAAGCGATCAAAACAAAAGTCCGTGAAGAAATTGCTTTTTTAGACAAAGATAGAATCCTCTATGAAGATATAAATGCGATGAAAAAAATGATCGATAGTGAGATTTTGCTTACTATCGTGAAAAAATTTATTGATCTGAAATGAACAGCTCAAAAGAAACACTTCTTTTTCTTTTTATTCTAATTGGTGGCTGTGTCTATTATAACACTTTTTTCAATGCGCAGCAATATTTCAAAGAAGCACAAGAAATGCAGCTCAATAGCAAAGGTAAACCTTCTTCGCAAGCGGTGCAGAATTATAATAAAGCAATTAAAAAATGTGGGATCGTACTAACAGATTATAAAGACAGTAAATATGCTGATGATGCACTTTTCCTGATGGCAAGATCACTTTTTTATATTGGTAGAAATTACACGCAAACCATCGCAAAATTGAATGACCTGATAAAATTTTATCCCGACAGCGAATTTATTCCCGAAGCAAAATTATATCTGGCAAAAGCAAAATATGAATTCAATCAAAAAGAAGAATCCTACGAAATTTTGCGCAATTTTATCCAAAATAAAGAACATCAAAAATATCATGCTCGAGCTTTGAAAATTTTAGCAGATTATAAATTGAGAGAAGAAAGTTACGTTGAAGCAGAGAGCTATCTGGAAAAAATCATTCAAGAACATCAGCGATCAAATGAATTTGAGTCGGCTTATATTCTTTTGGGTAAAACCTTATCAGATGCCGGAAAATTTGAAGCTTCAAATCAGACATTCTTAGAATTATTGGATTCGAAAGTTTCACGAAAAAATAAATTTGATGCTCGCTATTTCATTGCAAAAAATTATCTGGCTCTCAAAGAATATCAAGAAGCAAAGAGAACTGCCACGAAATTATTAGCTGATGAATATCGTGAAGATAAGATATCAAAAGTAAGATTGATCGAAGCCAGAGCTCTGGCAAATTTGGAGCAAGCCGAAGATGCAATCGCTATTTTTAACGCAATTATAGAAGATAATCCTAATACGGAATTATCCGCTGAGGCATCTTTTTTCCTGGCAGAATTATATTTCAATCAGAAAAAAGATTATGAAAAAGCGATCGAATATTACAATAAGGTCAAAGAGGAAAAAAATAATTCTTTCTTTGTGCAACAAGCTCTCACCAAAAGCTCTGTTGCCAGCCAGATTATCCAATATTATAATCCAGAAGAAAATACATCGATCGAAGACCTGGTGAAAGAAAATTTTCAATTAGCAGAATACTATATTGATATTTTGGAGCAACCAGACTCTGCGATCTTTGTTTATAATAGCATTATCGAAAGAGGAGATGAGCTGATTCCGATGATTGATTCTTTGCAAACAAAACTTGATTCTATCCATCTGAAGATCGATTCTCTCGATATTGTCGATTCTGTGAATGTCGCGATGCAGGATTCTTCTGCTGTGGAAAAGAGCAGCGAAGAACTCCAAACTCTGAAAACAGCAGATAATGATCTGAAAAACAGTATTGCAAATTTTAAGTCGAATCTGGAAAAATATGAAAATGAATTTATTCCCTTTGCCAGATTTGCTAAACTATGGATCTATCACGAATTAAAAAATGACGAGAAGAAAGCTTCTCAAATCCTTGATATATTGAAAGTTGATTCACCTCAGAACAAATATACTTTTGCTTCTGAACAGCTTTTGAAAGGAGAACCTGTCGAGATCATCAGCGAAGATGAGCTGCAGGTGCGAGATCAATATGATCAGGCTGTAAAAAAAATTGACAGCGATCTGGATCAGGCTATCAAAATTTTTCAGGAAATCAGTGGAGATACTCTGCATACGCTCTATTCTGATAAAGCCAAATTCGCTCTGGGTTATCTTTTTGCCTTTACTTTGGAAGATACAATCCAGAGTAAACCATATTTCGACGATCTGTTGCAGTCTTCTGAAAATTCTGAGATAAAACAAAAAATTGCTTCTTTTTACAAAGATGGAAATTTTCTTCATATTGAGCGTCTTCCCAAGATCGTGGAGATGGAGAAAGAAGCAGAGCAAAAAGAGCAAGAGGAAATGGAAAAACAAGAAAAAGAGGAAAAGGAAAATTCTGAAGAACAACAAGATGAAACCTCTGCAAATTCAAAAGAAGGGCAAAAAACAAAAAGATCAGAAGAATATAAACAGCCTTAGAAAAATATGAGCAAAACAGAAGATTTTTTTTTTCAACAAAACACATTGATCAAATTTCTGGTAGTGTTTTGGGGAATTTTTGTATCTTTGCAGCTAAATGCAAGATTGCTCATCATTTTGCTCATCTGCAGTTTGCTATATTTCATCTGGAATAAAATGATTTTACTTTTCTGGATAAAAACGATTTTAAAATTGCTGCCCTTTTTTAGCTCGCTCATATTATTCGGCATGATATTTCAAATTTCTTTTTTAAATCAATCGATCTTGCTTCTACAAATTACTTTTTTCCTGTTATTATCTGTTTATTGTGTCCAATCTTCACAATTAGAACGAATTGTCCATGATTTGAAATTTCTGGAAAAAATAAGAATTGGAAAGAAGCTCATTTTCCTTTTTGTTTCTACGATCTATTTTGTACCAATTTTTCATCGAGAATATGAGAAAACAGAGTTACGCAAGAATTTCTGGGAGAATATTGCTTTGATAATACATAATTCATACGAGAAGATCGAACTCGTAGAACGCATTACAAATCACCGGCTACACAAGATATCACACAGCCGAATAAAATTGTTACCACAAATATATTTATTGTTTTTATTTTCTATGTTCACGTGTTTTTGGAGGATAAATATTATCTTATGAGATTTTTATTGCAGATCGCTTATGATGGAAGTTTGTTTCACGGTTGGCAAAAACAATCTGACGTGAGAACTGTGCAAGAAGAGATCGAAGACAAACTTTCGCAGATCGCAAAAAGGAAGATCAAGATAATGGGAGCGGGAAGAACTGATGCCGGTGTTCATGCTCGAAAACAATATGCTCACTTTGATTTTCCTGTGGATATGAGCTTAAAGCAGATCCAAAAAGCTTTGAATTCTCTTTTACCCAAAGATATCAAGATCACAAATATTTTTATGGTGCGCTATAATTTTAGTGCGCGCTATTCTGCAGTCAAAAGGAAGTATCAATATGTGATCGCCAAAGAGCGCGATCCTTTTAATCGTCTATATTTTAGCTATATTACTCATCTGGAATTTACTCAAGAAATCGTTAATGAATGTCTGTCATACTTTCTTGGAAAACATGATTTTACCTCGTTTTCCAAATACAATCATGAAGCCAGATCCCAGATCTGTGAAGTCAGTGATTTTCGATTTTCTGAATATCAGGAATTCTATGCTTTTGAGATCGTTGCAGATAGATTTCTGCATAACATGGTCAGAAGAATTATCGGAACAATTATCACGATCACTCAGAAAAAGCTTGAGCCGAAGATCATAGCAGAACTTTTTGCAGCAAAGACACCGCATAATAAATTCATTAGGACAGCTCCGCCTGAAGGATTGTATCTAATCGACGTAGAATATCCGAATTTATAATTTGAACAGGAAATGAAAAAGGCTGCTTTGTTCAAAGCAGCCTTTATTATTTTTAGTTCCTACTGTATTATTTGAGCAGGATCATTTTCTTTGTTGAAGTATATCTGCCACCAGCTTTCATTTTGTAGTAATACATTCCACTGGATACGTCTTTGTTGTTAGCGTCTTTACCGTTCCATACGATCTCGTGTTCACCGATTTCTTTGTGTTCATTGAGCAGTGTTTTAACCTTTTGACCTTTCACGTTGTAGATCTCGATAGAAATATTTCCAGCTTCTTTTACGTTGTAGGCGATTGTCGTTGTTGGATTGAATGGATTTGGATAGTTTTGTTGTAATGTTGCTGTTGTCGGGATGATCTCAAAGTCCTCAGAATTACTGTCAGCAAATTTCACTTTCATAGCAGCATATTGCATAGTTCCACCAAGGTCTTCGCCATATCCTTGAATAATAGAGCCAAAACTATTGTCATCAAGGAACATCATATGGATCTTGCCCCAGCCGTCGCCAATATCTTCGATCTCATCGCCAAGATAAATATAGGCAGGCATCTTATCTTCAAAAGCTGGCTCGAAGTAATCGTCATCAGCTTTTGCATTCATAATAATAGGTTCAGACCAGGTTTCGCCATTATCATTTGAAACAACCATATAGATCTCTGCAATACTTGCCCAATCGATGTAATCTTCATCGCCAGCATCATTATAATATTTGTTTTTCAAACCATCTTGCCAGAGATGAGCGATCCAACCTTGATCTTCATTAACAGCAACCTTGAAATTGTTTTCATGGAAGGCAACGTCATTATTCCAGAAATAAATTGGCCAGCCATTATACATCAGGACAGAACCATCGTCATGATATTCATCAACTTCACCGTCGTTATCAGTATCCCATGGAACATAGCATTCATCCCAATCCCAAACATAATTTGGATTGGTAGCTGCAGGATTCACATAAGGATCAGCCATTCTGTAATTGAATTCGTCAGTTGTAAAATCATATTGCACGATATAAGGGAATATCTCATATGGGAAGTAAAAGCTGTCACCACCTGGAACATCAGGTCGTGTTTGCAAGCCCATTGCAATTTCCATCGTCATATTATTTCCACCATTATGGAAAACAGACGTCATATGACCAGCATAGATCGGAGCCCAATAGAGGTCATAAGGTTCATTGTCGTCATTCAAGAAGAAATAAGTTCCATCCAGATTCTGTGGATTCCAAGTGTCGATATCTATCGCCATTGAAGTATAAGTCCAGTCGCCTTCAGCATAGTTATCGTTGTAGCACACATAAACTTCATCATTAGTATTGTAGCCGTAGAAAGCTACTCTTCCATCAGTTTTGGAAACATCAAAAGAGTGGAAAGGACGGATCCATTCGGGGATACTTTGATTCCAATCGTCGAACATGGGAATTGTGACATAAGTCCAATCAAGAGTAGATTGAAGATTAAAGTCATCGACATTGAAATCAGCAAAGGCGATCATAGGATTTTCGGAAGGATCGGAAGAGCTATATGAGTTATTCGCTTGCAAATAAACTCTTCTTTTGCCTGCTTCTGGTGAGGGGCCAACATGAATGTAGGGCCAGATGAATTCATCATCAGGCTGCAAGGGAGATGGAATATCATCATCAATAACGATGAAAGGATTGACCCAGAGTCCAGCAGAGCCTAGATGATAGAGGTCATAAGTAGCAACGCATTCCAGATCGGAAGAAGCTGGATCTTGGTTTACGTGCCAGGCGATGATAGGATTACCTGTTTCGGGATCAATATCAATTCCAGCGTAACCTTCATGCAGGTCTTGTGTTCCAATCGTTCCGACATTGCTGAGATTGCCATTTGCATCGATGTAGGCATAATATACACGTCGGGTAGCATCAGCAGTCTCTGTTGCATGGAAAGTCATATAGACACCACCAAAGGCATCGGGTTGAACTCTTACTGGTGTGCTATTGTAGCTGCCTGGACTATAATCATAGTAGTTTGTTACCAAATCAATTGGTTGAACGACAAATTCATACTCGGGCATTTCTCTTGTGTTACTACGTACTTTCGCTTTACTTGTTTCGATAACATTATCTCGTAAGATAGGTTGTTTTTCTGTAGGGACCATCATTTCAGCTGAGAGACCAACTACGATCAATGTTAACATCAACAAAACAAAAAATTTTTTCATTTTTCCTCCTTAACGTTTGCTTTGTTTTCTATTTTTTTTAAAAGAACAATTTTATTGAGAACCGATGAGGAGTTTTCAGAAAACTTTCTGTCAGATCTCCCATATCGGTATAAGAATAATCAAGATCGATAATGGCAAAACTGGTGGGGATTTTCACGCCGAAACCAGCTGAGATGCCTGCTGCATCATATCCAAATTGATAACCAGATCTCATCTTATAGATACCCATTGAATATTCCATACCTATATTATAAGTTTCTTTTCTATCTACGCAATTATCTAATTGTGCAGATGCAATAAGTGTTTGATCATCTTTTCGCATCAGATCAGCTGAGATGCCCAAAGAAAAGTTCATTGGAATTTTAAAACCAATTTCTTCGCGATCTTCATCGATCAGACCATCGCCATCATTATCGAGAAGATCAAAGGGATCTTCATCGATCAAGCCATCATCGTCATTGTCAATTTCATATTTCAAATCTGGTCCGAAATTCCTGAGAGACATACCCACAGTGAGATTTTTCCAACCAGTATTATAGATCGAGCCTAAATCTACTGCAAAACCATTAACGGCATATTCGTCTAAATTCTGCCGTAAGTATTTTGCTGTTACTCCAAAAGAGAATTTATCAGTATAGGCATTAGAGTATGTGATACCAGTCGAAATATCACTATTAGTAAATGTTTCTCCAGTAGGATCTAGAATATTTTCTTCGATATAGACATCCATCCAATCCATATGGAGAATTGCTCCATGAAAAGCGAGCACACCAAAATCGAAGGGTTTGGAAGCAGCGATATATTCATAGCGGATATTAGCCAGCCACTCAGTGTGTGAGAAAAGCACTTGACTTTGTGGTTTCAGAGCCAGTCCACCAGGATTCCAATAAACAGAAGAAATGTCATCAGTTACTGCAGTATATGCTTCTCCCATTCCGATCGCGCGTGCGTCAATCCCGATTTTGAGGAATTGAAGTCCAGCTGTTCCTGTTTTGGCAAAGATCTCAGCAGAAAGAAACATTGGGATGAGCATCAGTGCAATTATTAGGAAGCTTAAGTATTTTCTCATAATTTCCCCTTTATTATTATTTTATGATCACAAATTTTCCGACTTTAATTTCATCATTATCCAAATTTTTGACAGAATAAAGATAAACACCCGGAGCAATGATCTGATTGTTTCGCGTAAGTAAGTCCCAACGATCAAGACCACTGGCAGCAATACCGGTGGCAGCTGCTTTGCTGATCGTGATAATATCAACGGATTCTTGCCCATTATGATGAATTGTATCGACCAGATCACCAGCTAAAGTGAAGATCTTGATCGTGCATCTTTCTGGTATATTCACAAACCAAAGACGACGACTTTTGTCACCCTTTTCATCATTGCTTCTTCTTCCGTCAAATTCACTTGTTCCTACATAGGGATTTGGTGCGACATGGATCTTATCCATATCAGAACTGCCTTTTGGACCCGGGAAGAATACTTTCATATTTCCATCTCTTCCAGATTCCAAAGATTGCAATTCAACACTTGGTATTCCGCGGTCCCAGGCAGTTACTGAGATATAATATTCCCAACCTTTTGGCGGATACATCATGCTGTGTGTGTAATAGCGGCGCGATAATCTGTCTTTTATATTTTCGATTTTTTCGACACCATTATCTACTTGATTTTCACCGAGATGATCTTCCAATGGTATCAAGCGATCATCATAAAGGGCCAGATATACTTCTTCGTCTATCTCAGGATGGGCAAACCACAGTGACTGATCGTTAAAACTCCAAGTATATATATCAGATGGAACATCTTCATATTTTTTATTTGCATCATAAATAGGATAACCATAGATCATATCAGGATCATCAGGATCATATTCATAAGGAACAAGTTCATACATATCATCAAAATGATAATATAAAGTATCTGGTGCGGTCATCACATGTTTATTTGGTAATCCCTTATCTCTTGACCAAAGTGAACCGCTACCACCGAAATATTTTTCTGGATTGATATTATAATCTGCAAAATCTTGAGCGGTTTCTTTTTTATCCCATCTTTCTTTCAATATCCAATCTTCAGCTGAACCGCTTCTTGATCTTCCCCAGACGGCATAACCTTGGAAGTCATGGCGTAAGCGAAAGCCTGTCCAAGGATTGATCAGAGCGTTAAAATTATATTCATCGTAATTCGCTGGATCATATTCTGGTGGAAAAGTATTTGGATCAAAGTTATTGATATGACTGTCTAAGCTTTCATCTACATTTTGCCAGCCGATATCTTCATCGGGAATTGTTTTTGTGTCAATATTATCTATTTGCGAACGATTATCCCAATAAAGATCGATGCGATTTCCGTCATCTTGTAGTTCTGCAAAGAGATTGGGGATTGCTGGTGGTTCAGGTGCTTGATAGTGAATGAATGTATCTGGTTTCACGACTGTTTCCAGCGTTTGGGCATCACCATATATCTCTTTTGCCCAGAGCGACTGTGTCTTCAATTGTTGAATTGATTGTCCTGGGAAAACAGCAATAACGATTTTCATGGTTTCGCCAGGTTCCAGATTCCAAGAAGTTTCGGAAGGCTCGCTCATACCTTCCATATCACCATAAAATGCGAAGAGATATCTTGTATCATCAGGATCATCAACCTGTGATTGAGGGTCATCTCGCAAAGAAATATATTTATCAGGATCGGGATTTCGACCTGATAGTAACCAATATTTTTCATTTGATGTAGGTCCAGAAGGATTAATATCCAGAGGATCAGAATCATCGGGGCCATCACCGCGATTCCAATACCAACAGGCAAATTCCAGTTGCTCAGGATCGGGTGTGCAAACGCGAGAACCGACGTAGCCCGTCGTCAGACCACCATCAGTATCAGCATCGTAAGTATAGGCAAATTCATAACCTTCTCCAGGAACATAACTGCTGATGTCATCCAGAGAACGCGCATCGCCATCATAAGCTTGAGGACCCACATCTGAATCCATATAAACGCCCATTGCACAATCATAGAGGATCTGTTCTTGGTTCATATTGGTGATGTTAAATTCCACATAAACGAGATTTTTTATGTAATCATAACTCCATTGATAGCTCATTTGCCGCACACGGATTTTTAACTGTTCACTTTCGCTATGATTGTTACCCGAGGCAGAACCACCATAGTCTCTTTCTCCAGAAGTTCCAAAAGGGCTATAATCATAATAAAAGGAAATGAAATCCTGTTCAGAAACGGGATATCCATCTTCATCAAAGAGACCATCGCCATCATCATCATTTATTTCAGCGAAATTATAATTTTGATTGGAACGATCTCCGAGATCGACGAAACCCAAAGGAAACCATATATTTTTATAGGAATCGATAACCGAAAAATCTTCGGGTTCAGTGAAATCATGCAACCAGGAACTGCCATATTCTGCGAATTGTGATGGTATTTCGTCAGCTGGACGAAAGGGAAAAGCGTAACCAACAGGGTCTTCATCGATCAGTCCATCGCCATCATCATCGACGCCTCTTCTGTGTTTCCTGATCGAAGCTGTCATGATCGTATCTTTTACGTTATACAAGCTATAGATGGAAAGATTATTTTCCATTGGATTATAGGCAGGCAAAAACTCATAAAGATCAAGGTCTCCATCAAAACCAACGGTAGTAAGTGTATCGACGACTTCAGGCAGATCAGGACTCCAATCAGGATTGAGAGATCCATCAGCATTATATTTAGGTAAAACATCATTTTCATCAATTGGGTTTGTGGGCCAATAAAGTTGATTTCCAAAGGAATTCAGTCTTTTCTTCTTTGCACCAAACCAGAGAGCACCTTGATAAAGGTAGTCAATACCGCTTCCACCTGGATATTCAAGTGAAGGCCATTGTGGTTGGATATCATCACCTGAGCCAAAGAATCCGTAATTACTGACCCGTAACCAAATATTTCCAACATTATGGTATTTAGCAAGGTCAAATTTTTTATCCTCTGAATTGCTTTCTAATGCTCTACCAAAGGCAGAATTGGAAAACAATATTATAAGAGCAATAACGATCAATAATTTTGAGTTTAATAATTTCATTTATTCCCCCAAAGGTTTCTAATTTAAACTAAAATTAACATCAAAGGTAACCCAGACGGCAACTGGTTTTCCATTGCTTTTTGCTGGAGAAAATTCCCATTTTTTAACGGCTTCCACAGCAGCTTCATCTAAGCCACCGGGTCCTGGTAGCAAGGATTTTTTCACTTCGACAGCGCCAACGGAACCATCGGCAAAGACTTCAACTTCCAAAGTAACCGCACCTTCAATGCTGGCATTTTTTGCGAATTCTGGGTATTCTGGTGAGATCCTTTTGATGACAACAGGTGGGTCTTCATAGGCAACGAACTTGGATGTTTGCCCTATTACTTTGGTTTTGACTTCTTCATAGGGGTCCAAAGATGTTTTTTCTATTGTATCAACGATTTCAATATCTTCTTCTTCTCCGCCTTCGAGATCATCTTCCACGACGATTTCCACGATCGGCTTAACGGTTTCTTCGGGTGGTTTTATCTTTTCTTTTATTTCGGGCGGGATATCTATTGCTTCGGTCACTTTCACTTCTCTTTTGAAAGGCTTCACTTCAATTTTTGGTGAGACGATAAAAGCGAAGAGTAAGATAAGAACAGCGAGACTGACGGCTTTGTCGTAATAACTATCGGCAGTATCTTTCCAATCTGTAATTTTTTTATGCATTTTTCACCTACCTTTTCAGTTTTGCTTCGAAAGAGACTCGCAGCGCGTTTGCCTGTCTTAGCTGATTTAGAATGTCCGACATAAGGCCATAATTGGTTTCAGCATCGGTTCTAAAAGCAGCGATCACGTTAAAATTTTCTGCCAGTTTTTTCTGCATTACCCATTGCACGTCAGGAATAGAAACGACAAAGTCATCGATTGAAATGGTTCCATACCGATCGACGTAAATCGTGGCTGCCTGATCACGCGGGATCTTTTGAATTGTTTCTGCTTTAGGTAAAGTCACCTTCAAACCTTTTTCTTTCACAAAGACAGTGGAGACCATAAAGAAGAGCAACAAGAGGAAAGCAATATCGGACATTGATGCTGTCGGGATCAGTGTTTCAGGTCTTTTCGATTTTTTTATTTTTGCCATATTTCTTTCCTAATTTGTGGATAATGAAATTTTTTCAGCACCAGCAGCTTGCAATCTATCAAGAGCTCGCACCATATTTTTATATTTACTTTTGCGATCTGTCTTCAACGATACCACCATATCAGGATTTTCAGTGGTTATTTGATAAATCCGTTTTTCCAATTCGGGTAAAGACACAGTTTCTTCAGTATCTTTGGTGATGATTGTGATCGCACCTTCAGCATCGATCCAGACTTTGGTGATATTTTCATCTTTCAATTTCACTTTTTTATCTGCTTGTTCCGAAGGTGGAGGAAGCACCAGACCTAAACCCTTTTTGATATCAAATTTGGTGGTCGAGAGAAAGAATATCAGCAGTAGAAAAGCAACATCAGACATTGATGCTGTTGGAATTCCACCCAGATTCTTTCTTTTCCTTTTCAACATCGATCCCCCTTATTTGTTTTCAACAAGGGTCTCAATCAATTTTTCAGATCCTTTTTGCATATCCATAACGAGTCCATCGACCATACCGAGGAACATATTATTGAAGAATTGCATTGGAATAGCTACGGCCAGACCAGCAGCAGTTGTGATCAAAGCAATCTGGATACCAGCGGCGACGATCGTCGGTTCCACTTCTCCTGCTGCAGCAATATCACGAAATGCGCGGATCATTCCAACGATCGTTCCAAAGAAACCGAACATTGGTGCGAGATTAATAATAGTGGAAAGCGGAACGAAGCCTTTTTCCAAAAAAGCCATTTCCAGAATGCTGGCATTTTCAATCGCTTTTTCTACAGATTCAACACCATGATCTACTTTTAATAATCCCATATGCATAATTACTGCTACAGGACCTTTTGTCTTTTCACAGATCTTGATGGCTTCATCATATTTTTTTTCTTCTATCAATGGAATAACTTTTGCCAGAAAATCTTTGACATTGATCTTTGCGTAGCTCAGTGAAATGATTTTCCAAATAATCGTGGCCAGACCCCAGATCACAAGCAGCAATATTGGATACATCACAAATCCACCTTGAATGAAAAGGTCAACCAATCCGCTGCCTACGATTTTTCGAGCAAACATTTCCAAACCACCACTTTGGGGTGATTTTTCAAATTCTTCCACATCTGCAGCTTCTTGAACTAAAGTGTCTTCAATAGTTGTTCCACTCATAGTATCAGTTGCTGTTTCTTCTTGAGCGAAGGCCATAGTGACAAGCAAAACGTTAGCCACCAATAGTAGCAATAATATTGAACCGAATTTTTTCCTCATTTATATCCTCCTAATATATATTTAGAAATTGAAAGAAACACCCAAGATGAATGTTCGACCTTGTGAATAAGCACCAGGATTATTTGTGGCAAGATCATGGATAAATTGTTTTTCTGCTGGCACATAATCGCTGTTTGGTTCGCTAATGTCAACTCCGTCTTGGTCGGGCTCACCAGTGATAGGATAGACCCAATTCACATTTTTCTTATCGAAGAGATTGTTAATTTTCAAATATGCTCGCATATATAGCTTTTCACTAATGTGCACTTTTTTACTGATCTTCATATTGGTATTTGCTGTGTATGGTTGCCTATCGCTATTTGTATCCATTGAAGTTCCTTCTTCAGTTGCGGGTGTATAGGGCTTTCCACTGG
Source organism: Candidatus Cloacimonadota bacterium (assembly GCA_018400535.1). Lineage (GTDB taxonomy): Bacteria > Cloacimonadota > Cloacimonadia > Cloacimonadales > TCS61 > TCS61. Next base: position 12,162 of record JAGYMQ010000012.1, on the reverse strand, counting down.
CAATGTTATAATAAAGATTGGTCGAAAAGTCATCAGTGATAAAAGTGGGCAGCATAATATCTGTGTATGGTAGATAAAATTCTTCACCTTTACCAATTCTGAACGTCAGGTTCAAACTGTAATTATGTCTGATATCCCAATCAAGTGGGAATTCACGCAAATTTGTCTGGTAATCCTGGACAACTGTATCAGAATTATTGCCATTTGCCCAGCTCAGAGAATAGGAAGTAGATCCCATAATAAAATTTGATAATTTCTTTTCCAGATTGATGTCAATACCACGGGCACTACCATAATCATTTGAATAATATTCATACCAGGTGACGTTGTCATCTGTATCGGATTCAACTAAGCGTGTGCTAACATAATTATAGGTATTTTTGTAATATGCCTGAATATCCATCACATAATCTTCGCTAAGTTGTTTTTCTAATCCTACTTCGTAAGTTACAGTAACTTGTGGTTCAAGATCAGGTTTTCCAACGATAACATTAGTATTGCTTGTAACAGCATCTTCTGGTCTATCCGTTGTAAAGATATATTGCATTAGAGGTAATTGATTTTGATAGTTATAGGCGAAGTGGATTTTTGCTGTTTCTGATATTGGATGAGAAACTCCGAGACGAGGTGAGAGCATCATTTGGAATTTATCATCATCGTCAAATTCCTCCCAAGTATAATTTCCAGCATCTTGCAATATTTTATATTTTTCGCCAATATACCAGAAATCAAAGCGGAGACCGGCATTGACGATCATACCTTCCCATTCCATTTTATCTTGGATGTAATATGCACCTTGCCAGGGATAGGCTTCGTAACCGTCTGTGTATCCCGATGCTGCTTTCACAGCGTTAAAATAATCATCAAGGTCATAGAGCTTGCGGATCAAGACAGTATCTTGAGATTCTGGTGATGGATTTAGTGGTTCGGAAAAGAATTGGATAGAGTCATCGATCGAATAGGCGTATTCTACGGGATCAGCATAATCTTCCAGATAGGAATCGTATCTTGTTTGATCGATCACCCATGGACTATACCAGCGATCTTTTCTGATGTAATTTCTTGTTATTTCTAAACCAGTTTTGAAATTATGAATTTGATTTAGTTGATATTCCAGATCAGTTCGGAAAGTCATCACATTATTTTCATCGTCAGCATAATATCCTGAAATAGAACCAGGTTTAACAAAGTCATTTATTTCATCAGTTTTTTGATAATTATTATAATAATAACTCCAATCATATAATTCGTATTCTGATAACACACCATTTCTTGTTAGATAATCTATACCTGTAATATTTTCACTGCTATTTTCAGCATAAAAATCAAAATTGTTTTCATTTTTCACATAGAAATCATTACGTTCAATGCCATCGGGACCTTGTTCAAGATTTTTTTCATAATAACTTAATTTCAGTTTGAGATTTGTTTGTGGATTAAAAGTATGATCATAGGTTCCGGCAAATTGATTTTGCGCTGATTCCCCTGCTTGATAATGATCCAGAGCATATTTCCAATTATAGGCAAAACTTTTAAATCTATTTTTATCACCACGAATTGAAAGGGTTAATTTTTGTTTTGGATTGAATTGATATTTGATCTTTAAATTAGCATCGTAATTATTAAAATTTCTATCACCAAGGTCAAAACCAGCGAGATCATCTCTATCAGCAAATGGATCTGACGCATCAAATTCATCTGTGACGAGATATTTTAGTTCTTCGAAAGGATCATTCACATATTGATCTTTGTAGCGAGAATCTGACCAATCACCAGTCATATTGAAGAAAAAGGTGAATCTATCGCGGAGAGAAGATACCATCGGGGTGAGGACAGGACCACCAAGGTTGATCTTCAATATATCATTGTTTGCGCTATTTTCATCGCTAATCACGTGATCTGAGATCATTTCCAGTTTTCCTGAGTAATCTCTCGTTCCAGATTTTGTAACGATATTGATCACGCCAGATTGTGCATTTCCATATTCAGCAGTAAATCCACCAGTTTGAACGTCAGTAACTTCGACAGCGTCCATATCAACTGTTAGTGGAGAGCCGCCATCGACCACATCTGTGACAGACATTCCGTCAATAGTGTAGGAAACTTCGCCTTCTCTTCCACCGCGAACGTGAAGCTCTCCACCGGTTTGAGTGACACCAGATTGGATGGCGATCACGTCTTCAATATCATCGACTGCGACTTCTTCCATATCGGCCGCTTTGATTGTTCGGCCAGAGCTTGTTTTATTCCTTTGCACCATTTCATTTTTGGCTTCTGTGACTTCGAAGTCATCGATCTTTAAAGCAGTTTTGGTGATTTCAAAATTCTGGATCGTAGTCAAATCCAAATTGATCTCGACATCAGTAATTTTTCTGGGTTGGAAGCCGCTGCGTTGACAGATCAAGTTGTAGGTGCCTGGCGGAACATTGATAATGGTATATGTTCCGTTTTCTTTGGTCTGTGTTCCAATTTCAGTTCCTTCGAAGAACACACTTGCGAAGGGAACTGGGTTTCCATCTTGATCAGTAACTTTACCTGCAATTTTACCTGTGGTGGCGGCAAGCAGTGGTATCTGCGCCAAAACCACTAATACAAGTATCAAAAAAATCTTTTTTCGCATCATTAAATTCCCCCTGATCGGAATTTTTTTTTCTTCAGACAAAAACATTTGCAAGAATTATAGTGTCAATTTTTTTTTAAACGTTCATTGCTTTTGATCGTTTAATTTCTTTTATTCCATTTTTCTGTCAAGTATTTACTATACATTAAATTAGTAATCACTTCTTTTTCGGATTTTATTAATTCATTTGCTTGAAAAAAAATATCTTTCGGCCAATTTTTTTTGAAACCTTTGATGAAATAATTTACCGCTTGCCAGAAATCAATTTTTTCTTCGATTATTTGATTGATCGCTATCGTTTTCTTCTGCAGATAGTTTGCCAGTCGCTCTTTTTGTTCTAAGGAAATATCTGGTAAAACATAGGCCAATTGGGATTGATCATAATTCAACAAGATCGAACCATGTTGCAGAAGAGCATTTTTTTTCCTGATCTGAGCGCTGCCAATGATCTTTTTCGTTTTGTAATTCAATTCAAATCTCGAGCTGCTGGCAAAACAGGGATTGGAACTTTGTCTTTGATGAGCTGAGCTCAATGAACCTTTTTCAAAATTAACTTCGATCCCTATCAATTTCAAACCTTCTGCCAGAGCTTTGCTGATCGCTGAGTAGGATTCCAAAACGCTTCCAGCAAGATGTTCGGAGATCGGTGCGATGATCGCATAGGTAACTTCATTATTATGCAAGACCATTCTACCGCCTGTTGGACGGCGCACATAACCGAAACCGAGCTTTTTCATTTCAGCAAAATCAATTTCTTTGGTAACTTTCTGATGATAGCCATAAGAAAGCGTCGGTGGATCCCAATCATAAAAACGTATTGTTGGATAGGAACGACCTTCGATCAAATTTTGGAAGATCGCTTCATCGATCGCCATATTTTCTGCTGGTGAACATTTTCCTGACACGAGAATGCGCCATTTCATTATTCTACGATACCACCCAAATTTTGCTGCTCGATTGTAATTTCTTCTTTAGCTACTTTTATCTCAGGATTATCTTTGATCCTTTCATAGAAAAGGATCTGCGCTGTGAACATATAGGGAAAAAGAAAAATGAAACCGATTCCAAAAGTGAAAAAGCTGAGCAAAATCCAGCCTAAAAAACTGAGATCAAGAAAAAAAAGATCATTCTTGTTCCCTTTCATCATTTTTTTACTTTTTCTCAAAGCATCAGTAATGGAAACATCTGGATTATCCACTAGAACTAGAAATATCATTCGGTAGGAATAGGAAGCAACGATACCAGGAATTATGAAAAGAAGAGTCCAGAGAAAAACATAGAACATTTTGAGAAAATATGCTCCGACGGTTTTTCCAAACATTCCCAGATTTCCACCATCAAAATTGAAAGCTTTGAAAATAAGATTAAGCTTAATATTGTCGTTCCTAATCATTTCCAGGAAATATTTTGAAATTCCGAACATTAATGGACCAGATAAGATCATAAGCAAAATTCCATTTTCTTCTGCCAGCGAAGTTACGACAAAGGAGATTCCAAAATAGATCAGGAAAACAACGATGGCTTTATCCCAGCGATTTTTTAAATTTTCCCGTGCTTCTGCTCGTAATTTTGTATAATTCATCAAAACCTCACACTTTCTTTGATCTGGTCTTTTCGTTCGTCGATCATCTTGCGGTCAATTCTGGCAATAGAATCGATGCTGAAGGCTTGCACATCATAAGCTGCCATAACAGTGCCGAAGATCATCGCTTGCCGAAAAGAGATATCATCCCATTTTTCTTGACTGGCAAGGAAGCCCATGAAACCTCCAGCAAAGCAATCTCCTGCTCCTGTCGGATCGATTACTTCTTTGAGCGGGAAAACCGGAGCGAAGAAAACACCGCTATCGTTCAATAGAAAAGCACCATAAGCACCTTGCTTCACGACAACGCATTTTGGCCCCAGATTTTTTACTTTCTCAGAGGCGATAAAAACTTGATTTTCTTCGGTTAGCATTTTGATCTCTTCTTCATTGATAAAAAGAACATCGACCTTTTTTATGACTTCAGTCAATTTTTCTTTTTCGCCATTGATCCAGAAATTCATCGTATCGCAAGCGACTAATTTTGGAGATCGCACTTGCTGCAAGACTTTCAATTGCAATTCAGGATGAATGTTTCCCAAAAATAGATAATCTACATCTTGATATTTTTCGGGGATTTCAGGATTAAAATCGGCAAAGACATTTAGCTGCGTGTCAAGAGTTTGGGCAATATTCAAATCATCATAAGCACCTTCCCAAAAGAACGTCTTTCCAGGACGAAACTGTAATCCACTTGTATCGATCTGATGTTTGGAAAAAAGTTTGAGATGATCATTTGGAAAATCTTCACCGACAACGCCGACGATTCCCGTTTCGCAAAAGTAGCTGGCAGCGATCGCAGCATAGACGGCAGAACCGCCCAAAGCTTTTTCTCGCTTGCCAAAAGGGGTTTGCACCGTGTCAAGACCAATAGAACCAATAACTAACAATTTCATTTTTTGATATCCTCAAAGACAACATTTTCAATTTGTTCATCTTTTCCAAATTCTCGTTCCACGTTATTTTTCAAATTTTTGATGACCATCACCAAAAAGGTTAGAATGATTATTTTCAAAAGCAAGCTCAACCAGGTATTCACTTTTTTTTTGTGTCGGTTTGCGATCCGTTCTTTGATCTCTTCGTGAAATTTATTCATAATTAGAGTTTTTCTTTCAAGCTTGCTTCCAACCCGGCAGCGAATCTTTTCAAGCCTTCACGAATATTTTCCATACTGTTGGCGTAGGAAAATCTCACATAATCGTCCACGCCAAAAGCAGAACCAGGAACTACAGCAACGTGATAATTTTTGATCAGGAATTCACTTAATCTAACTGACAATGATCTTCCAGTGAGCGGATTATTATTTTTTTTCTGAAAATTCATCAAATAATAGGAAACTGACGGCATCGCATAAAATGCGCCTTTAGGTTTATTGCAGAAGACGCGCGGTATCTTGTTCAATTCTTCGATGAGAAAATCACGTCGTTTTTGGAAAGTTTGACGCATCTTTTCCACATCTTTTTCGCATTCTTTTAAAGCTACGATCGCAGCTTTTTGGGTGATCGAATTCACGCAGGAAGTAGCATGACTTTGGATTCGGGCAGCTCGCTGCATAATATTGGAAGGACCAGCAGCATATCCCAGACGCCATCCTGTCATCGCGTAAGCTTTGGAGACGCCATTGATCACGATCGTATTTTCTCTCACTTCTGGCGAAATTGAAGCGATCGAAATATGTTGCTCGCCGTCATAGATCAATTTCTCATAGATCTCATCGGAGATCACCAAAATATCATGTTTCAGACAAACAGCTGCGATCTCTTCCAATTCTTTTTTATGATAAACACAACCTGTTGGATTATTTGGCGAATTCAGGATCAAAGCTTTTGGATTGCTTAACGAAGTGACGATCTCTTCCAGTTGCTTGGCTGTGATCTTAAAATTAGTGCGACTTGAAGTAGGAATGAAAATGGGATGAGCATCGACCATTTCAACTTGTGAAGAATAGCTAACCCAATAGGGAGAAGGGATCAGGATCTCATCGCGTGGATCGCAGATCGTCATCAAGACGAACATGATCGATGCTTTTGCGCCTGGTGAGACCAGAATGTCTTCGATCGCACAATTCAAATTGTTATCACGTTTTAGCTTGGCTGCGATCTCTTCGCGCAGTTCATTGATCCCGGAAGTTTTTGTGTAGCGTGTAAAATTTTCCTCGATCGCTGCGATAGCTCTTTTCTTGATCGCTTCGGGTGTATTGAAATCAGGTTCTCCCACTCCGAAATTGATCACGTCGATCCCGTCTGCTTTCATTTGTGTGGCGATGGCGCTGACCGTTAAAGTCGGTGAAGGTTTGATCGCCTTTGCTCTGTGAGAAATTGGAATTGCCATAATTACCTCTTTTCTTCTCCTTCTATTACTATTTTGGATATATCCGCCACTTGTAAAAAAAGCTGACGGATCATATTCAATAATTCATATCGATTTCTTTTTAGTGCTTCATCGTCGATATTCACCAACACTTCATCAAAGAATTTATCGATTTCCTGTCCAAACTGAACTAATTTCTGAAGAATCAGGTCATAATTTTTTTCTTTCAAAAAATGATCGATTTCAGAATGCAATTCAAGATATTTTTTGTGAAGATGCTTTTCCTGATCTTCTATTAATAGGTCCTGCTTCAATTCGTTTTTTATTTCTGTGTCCAAAATAATATTTGAGACGCGTTTGAAACCCAACACTAATCGAATGAAATGTTCTTGTCTTTTCAATTTTTGCAAGGCTTTGGCTCGTTTTATCAGATCGGGAATATTTGCAAAACTAATATGCGTAACGCTGTCGATGATGTCATAATCGATCTTTTTTTGTTTCAGCAGCCATTCCACTCTTTTTTGGAAAAAATTGGTTACAAATTCTTTTTTTGATTTATTGATCTTATCATTCAGGATGGAAAAGGCTGTCTGGATCAAGCGCTGGAGGTTAATGTCAAAATTTTTCTCAGCGATGATCTGAACTAAATTTTGAGCCGCACGACGTAAAGCAAAAGGATCTCTTGAACCGGTTGGAATGATGCCCACGCCGATGATCCCACAGATCGTGTCAATCTGGTCAGCGATTGCCACGATCGCTCCAGCTTTTGAGATGTTTTCGATCTGATAGCCGTAATGTTCTTCGATAGCTAAAGCTACTTCTTTTTCTTCTCCGCTGTGCAAGGCATAACGATGACCGATGTAGCCCTGCAATTTTGTGAATTCTTTTTCACCGAGCATCAAAGTGACGAGATCAGCTTTGCAGAGTTTTGCAGCGCGCAGAGAATATTGTTTCACGGTTTTTTCTACCGAAAGTTCATCGCAAATAAATTCTGCTAATTTTTCGATCCGTTTTGTTTTTTCCCAAAGTGAACCCAATTTTTCCTGGAATGTAACTTCCTGTAATTTTGGAAGATAAGCTTCCAGCTTCAGTTTTGTGTCTTCATCAAAGAAAAATTTTGCATCTGACAATCTAGCTTCGATAACTTTTTCATTTCCCTTGCGGATCAAATCAGAAAAATGTGGGTCACCATTAGCAATGAAAATGAAATTATTTGTCAAACCAGCATCATCTTGAACGGCAAAATATTTTTGGTGTTCGGATAGGGTAGAGATCACGACACGATCCGGCAAAGTCAAATATTCTTGATCGAAATGCGCCAGAACGGCGGTTGGGTATTCCACCAGATCGGTGACTATATCCAGCAGTTTATTATCATTCACTAATTTTTTATTTTTTTGTATCAGGATTTTATTGATCTGTTTTTCGATCATCGTTTTGCGTTCATTGCGAGCTGCGATAACTTTTACTTGATGCAAGCTTTTTTCATAATCTTTCGGTTCAGCGATCTCGATGGGTGTGATCAATTTTGGATAGCGATTTCCGAAAGATAGCCGATCTGCTTTCAAGGTGTCATAAGAAAATTCGATGACTTTATTTCCAAATAATAAGAGGATCCAGCGAAGCGGGCGAGCAAAATCTAAAGTGCTGTTTCCCCATTTCATTTTTTTTGGGAAAGAAACTTTTTTTAAAAAATTTTCTAATATTTCTATTATGATCTCTTCTGTTCTTTTCCCGGATATTTTTTTTTGGATGGCAATTTTATCACCCTTCTTATTTTTTTTCAGGTAAAGATCTTCTGCATTTGCATTGGCATTTCGCAAAAATCCCTTTCCAGCTTTTGTCAAATTGCCCTCATCATCATAAGCGATCTTTCGTGGTGGACCGACCAATTCAATGATCTCATCTTTTTGCTCGGTCTGCAGATCGCATATTCGGAGCGCTAATCTTCTTGGTGTGGAAAAAAGCTGGAGCTTGCTGAAATCCAACTTTGCTACAACAAGCTGTTCTGAAAAAGATTGCTGCAACTGTTTCATCGCATTTCTAATATAGCCAGCAGGGATTTCTTCGCTGCCTATTTCGATCAAAAGATCCTTATAATTCATTGAACATCCTCAAAAAAATATTTTGTTCAAATTTCTAAAATGTTTTTTTTTGTCTATGATTTTCCTGAAATAAAAGCTGTGGATGGGCGGAGATGAAATGCTGGAATTAGAGAAATAGAAAAAAGACTAAATATGGTTTTGGATTGAAACGAAACAACAAATGAGAGTGATCTGAAAAAAGGAAACTACAACACTACCCATTTCACAATATTAAATCCATAATAGTCAATGATTTAAACACATTTCTGCATTTAGACAAAAGAAATTTTTCGCAAGAAGTTTAAAAAAGCAGATTATTTTTTCTTTGACAAAGTTTAGCCAATTCCAGTTTTTTATTTTCCGTCTATTTGCTGAATATAGCACAAAGATAAATTTTAATTCTCCTTCTTTAAAAAATCTTGCACAAAAAAAATTAGTAAAGTATTGATGAGTTGATTGAGGTTTTATGAGAAAATTAAAAATTCTGTTTGTTGAAGATTTTCCTACTGATGTTGAAATTGCGATCCACGAAATATCCAAAGAGAAAATTGATTTTTCCTATTTAGTAGTAGAAACAGCCCAAGATTTTAAAAATGCTCTGGTAGAATTCGAGCCGGATCTCATCATTTCAGATTATTCAATGCCCCAATTCGATGGTATGACTGCTTTGAAAATAGCCCGAGCTCAAGCTGATCATATTCCCTTTATCGTGCTTACCGGTTCGATGAACGAAGAAACGGCTGTGGCTTGTATGAAAGCTGGTGCAGATGATTATGTGATCAAAGAAAAGATCAAACGATTGCCTTTTGCTGTGCGGGAAGTATTGCAAAAAAAACTGGTGGAAAATGAAAAAGATAGAGCATTACGGGAATTGCATTTGAGCAAAGAAAAGTATCAACTCTTGATCAGTAGCTTGAATGAGGGTCTGATGCAAGTGGATAATAACGATCGCATTCTTTTTGTGAATCAGGCAATGTGTGATATGTTTGGTTATGAACGAGAAGAATTGATCGGCAAGATCGGCCACAAAATCCTGATATTAGAAGAAGATCAAGAAACCATCAAAGTAAAAAACAGATCACGTTTTGAAATACCTTCCGAAAAGTATCAGATCAGAGGAAAGAAAAAAAATGGTGAGATCATCTGGATCAATATCAGTGGTTCCGCGATGCGAGATGAAAAGGGAAATGTCATCGGCTCAGTTGGTTTATTGACAGATATCACAAAGCGCAAGAAAGCAGAAGAAGCGCTGAAGATGAGTGAAGCAAGATACAAACAGCACTTCGATAATGTATCGGACATTATTTATTCGCTGGATCGAGATTATAGAATAATCGATATTTCACAATCAGTCGAAAAATTAATGGGATATAAACCAAAAGAGCTGATCGGAAATTCATTTCAGGAATTGAACTTGATCCATCCTGAAGACCTACAAAGAGCAGCGGAAGATATGCTTTATGTTTTCAATGGAAATGAAATAGATTCGACTCAATATCGTTTCATTACAAAAAGAGGGAATATCAAATGGGGAGAAGTTAGTGGCTCGCCAATGATGAAAGATGGTCAAATCGTTTCTTGCATTTCTGTGGCTCGTGATATCACAGAACGTAAACAAGTGGAAGAAAAATTACGTAAGAATGAACGGGAAAATGCTTTTCTGGCAAAATCTGCCCAGGAACTGGTAAATTTGGAATCTATGCAGAAGATATATCAATTCACTGCACGCAAAATGCATGAATTGATGGAAAAAACTGGGATCGTGACGATCGTCGAATATGAGACTGATTCCAATCTTTGGAAAATGAAACACGTTGAAGGAATTGATGATCGAATAAAGGACCTGACCAAAATTGTGGGCTTTGATATAAAGAAACTTAGTGGTGATATTAGAACAGAATATTACGATCAGTTGGTTAGCGGGAAACTAACACAAGTCGATTTTAATCTTCCAGTTCTGTTCAATAATAAAATTTCCAGAAAGATAGAAAAAACTATCAGAAAATTATTTTCAATCGATAAAATGTATTGCATCACGTTTCAGCAAAATGAAAAAATATTTGGAAACATCACTTTGATCACGGATCGTAAAACCAAACCTTTGAATAAAGAATTAATCGAAACTTTTGTTTTGCAGGTTTCAAATTTTGTGAAAAAACAAAAAACCGAAGACGCACTAAAAGAAAGCGAGACAAAATTTCGCAGTTTGATCGATTCTTCCAATGACGGGATATGTTTGCATGATCTTCAAGGTAAAATCCTTTTTACTAATGATCGCAAGCTACAGCTGCTGGGTTATGATGAGGAAAAACAACTTTTGGGAACAAATGTTTTTGATCTATTGCAAGAGAGCGAAAAACAAAAATTTAAAAAAATGAGCTCAACCTTGATAGAAAAAGGATTTCTAAGAAATATCGAAACAGAAGTTATCAAAAAGAATGGCACAAGCTTTCCTGTTGATCTCAATTTTACCTTGATCACAGACAATAAAGGTAATCCAAAATATGTGATGGATACAATGCGAGATATTACCGACAGAAAACGAGCAGAAGCAAAATTAAGAAAAAGCGAAATGCTGTTCCGGGCATTATTCACAGATTCTATGACTCCCATTTTTATGGTGAATGAAGATCGATGCTACATAAATGCAAATCAAGCAGCTCTCGATTTTATGGAATGTTCCAAAAAAGACTTGATGGGAAGATCCGTTTATGACTTTTCTCCGCCCGAAAAAGAAAAACAAATGCTGAGAGAACATGCTGAATTTCCAGAAAGCAAAACTCTGGAAACTTATTATTTGATCAACGGAAAAATTAAGATCCTTTTATTGGAGGTCACGCCTTTGGTCCTTGACGACGAAAAGATCTTGGTTGGGATTGGACAGAATATCACAGAACGTAAACAAGCATTAACATCTTTACAGGAAAGTGAAGAAAAATTCAAAATTATTTTCAAAAATAATCCTATCGGCATCGCGACATTAAACGAAGAAGGTGTTATCACTTCTATCAATGAAGCTTTCACGAGTTGGATCGGACTGCAACAAAAAGAAATTGCTGAAGATAAAAATATCATAAATATACCCAGTTTCAAGAAGTTGGAACACAAAAAGAAATTGCAAGAATTGATCTCAGATCATAAGGCCTTCGATTTTGAAACAGAACTCAAAAATTATCAAACAAACCAAAAGTTTTATATTCGGTTTCGTGGATTTTCCCTGGGAGAAGAGGCTACTAAAAAACTCGATTTTATGATCATGCTCGGCAATATTACCAAACGCAAGATCGCAGAAAAAAAGATCCGCGAAAAAGATATTCAGTTCCGAAAACTCTCGGCCAATCTTCCAGATATGATCTATCAATTCACCAGAAAAAAGAATGGTGAATATTGCTTTCCGATCGCCTCTGCGGGTATTAAGAATATCTTTGGCTGCGATCCCGAAGATGTTGCTGAAGATTTTTCTCCAGTGGAAAAAGCTCTCCATCCTGAAGATAAAAAAAAGCTATTTAAGCAGATTGAATATTCAGCGAAACATTTGACCGATTTTACCAGTGAATTCAGAGTTA
>JAGYMQ010000011.1 GCA_018400535.1 Candidatus Cloacimonadota bacterium | reverse complement strand
GTGAGAAGTGAGAAGTGAGAAGTGAGATTATCTGTGATCAATAAAACAAATCAGGTCTTATCTTTTGTTTGCTTTTGCTGGATTTTTTCCACGGCAGCGATCTTCACAAAGTTTTCCTTGAAATCAAGTATTAATTGCGGATCAAGAGCTGTTTCAAACAGATAGACACCCCAATGTAAATGCTGTCCTGTCGATCGACCTGTCGAGCCCACTTCACCGATCTTATCTCCCATTTTCACAAAATCGTCATCATAAACCGAAATCTTGTTCAAGTGAATGTAGATAGAGCTAAGTCCAACACCATGATCCAATAGAACAAATCTGCCATTATAATAATAATCGCCGGTCAATTCGACTTTTCCATCTGCCATTGCAAATACAGGAGTTCCGATCGGAAGTGCGATATCCAAACCTAAATGCGGTTTTTTGGGAACATCATTAATAATGCGATAAGCTCCAAATTCGCTGGAAATTCTTCCGCCATTCACAGGACGCAAAAATTCCTGAAAATATTGTTTTTGATTTTGGTAGAGTCTTTTACGAGCAGCTTTCAGCTCATTACTTTCTTTTTTCAGACGTTCATAAAATTCTTTTGTTTTTGGCTTTGAAACAAATTCCTTTTTTGTGATCGTCAATTCCTGTTTAGGATATTCTCGTTTCCGCAATTGAAATCGACGCGAAAACATTCTGCCGTCTTTATGAACGATCGTGATGATATGATGTAACTTTGCATCGCGTTCAAATCCCAACAAAAATCTTTGATCTTTGACATTCACTTTTTCATAATCGAAAAGCACTATTTCAATCTGGGATGAAACTTTTCCTAACAAAATCCCACCCTGTGAAGGTGATCCGCTCAAAGTTAGAAAGTCACTGCTCCACAAAGAAATAGAAAATGAGATCAGCAGAAACAGAAATGACCTTTTCATATTAAAAAGTGACGCGTCGGAAATTATCTTTTTTGATCCAGCCGCCGAGACCATTTTTCAGTTTGATCAGACTCCAGCCATTCTGCTCTTTTTCCACGTTGAAGATCATACCTTCGTGAATCGTGAAAACGCGTGTGAATTCTGCACTTGGACCGCTATAACCAATCGCTGAGGGAGAGAGAAGAACAGCTTCGTCCATTGCGCGAAATTCATGATATTTGATAGCAGTCAGCGTGGCAAAGATCACCAGAAAAATGATAGCGATGATCATGATGAAGATGGGAGCTGTTTTTTCTCGTCCAGCATAGCGAAGAATAATCAGATCGATGATAAGAATGACAAGCAGGAAAAAAATGAGCGAAAGCAAAGATAAAAGATTAATCGACATTGAATTGAATATTTTTTGCCAGAAAGAGAATATTCGATTTTCATGATCTAACTGTTGTTTATCTTTTGTTTGCGTGAGCACGAAACGCAGATTGCGTCGCGCAGCCTGATGCGTGGGATCGATTTTCAGGGCGATCTTGTAATTCAAAACCGCTTCTCCCAATTCTTGCAAACGATAATGACAATTACCGATGTTATAATAGAGATCAGCATTTTGCACTTTTTCGTTTCTGATCTTTTCAAATTCCAGCAACGCTTGTTCATAATTTTTGTTTTGATAAAGTTCGACTGCAGAATCAAAGATATTTTGGGTTAGTTCTGTGCTGTTCAAAAAATTCGCAGAGATCATTAACAGGAGATAGAAGACCATTTTTTTGTTCATTTTTTGCCTCCTTTGATCCTGGAAAGTTTCGATAGCAGATTTTTTATTTTTTCAAAATCCTGCCTAATATCATTTTTGGAAAATCCGCCCGGCATAAAACGTGCTTGATCACATTTTACAAAGATCTTCTGAAGTTCCGTGTAAGTATTTTCATCACTCAAATTTTCTTTCAGTTTTTGGAAAAGTTCTTCTGTAGAACTACCGCGAGCGATCGCGAGTTTATCTGCCAGATAATTGCTCAATCCGTTTTGTACAGCAGTATAGAATTCTGGATCTGTTGCGGCAGCTTTCCTGGAAGCCTGTTTCAAATATTTTTTCAGGATACGTTTTGCTTTTTTCTGGCGCAGATAATCGGTGTTTGCAGCCAGTTTGTTTTTTTCCTTAGCATAGATTTTCACGATCGGAATGGTGCTGATAAACAAAAACCAGATGAACCAATAGAGGAATTTTTCCACCAGAATTGTCCTATTCTGCAATTCTGTTTTTGTGATAATGAAGCTGATATCCGTTCCTTCTTGCTGAACGATAGATTGTGCTGCAGAAGATTGGATAAAATTGGATTCACCTTCTGCCACGCTCAGGTCATAAATTTCTGTTTGCAAAGTCCGATAGCTTTTTGATTTTGTATCAAAAAAAGTGAATTTGATAGCAGGAAGCTGAAATTGTCCTTTCTCCTGCGCGATGACCAGATATTTGATCGTCTTTGTGCCCGAAATTTTATTATTATTTATCGAAGTGGAAATTTCCGGATCGAGAAATCGTAAATTATTGATATCAGGAAGTTTTGGAACATCGATCTGATTGAGATTTCCTGTTCCTGAAATTTTTAACGTATAAGTAAATGAATCTCCAACTTTTAGAACATTTGAACTAATATCACTGTCCAGCTGAAACTGTCCGACCGCATTACTGAAATTGACCGGTCGATTCTGTATAGGAAGCTCTTTCACTTTGATCTTTACAGATTTGCTGCGGATCGTGTAACGCTTGGAAGACCCAAAATCAAAAAAGCTCCGCGGCTCTGTGCGAATATCCACGACCAATTCCTGACTTGGAATTTCCAAATCACCGGCTTCGTTGGGGATCAAAGCAGTTGATCGCATCAACATTGTGCTGAAAAGCTGTCCTTGATAATTTTCTCGATCAAAATTTACCTGTTTTGGAATGAAAATATCATCTTTCCAAAAACCCTGAAAATCAGGTTCTTCGCCAAAAGAAAGATTGGAAATATTATAGCGGGAATATAGTTTATATTTGACGATCAGCGGTTCATTTTTATAGACTGAACGTTTATTCACAATAGTTTTCAGAAATAGATTGTCGGATAATTTTTGGGAAGAGCTTGCTGAAGGTTTTTCTCGTCGTTGATGACGTGAAGAAGTGGGTGGAGCAGGTTCTGTGCTGCCTTGAATAACATTTATTTTAATCGGTTGTGTTGTGTGGTTTTTTCCTTTATATTGAATTGAGATCGGCGGAATAATGAAATTCCCTGCTTTTTGTGGCTGCAGACGGAAAATGTAACTTTTTGTAACCTGCGATTCCATTTTTCCATTGATGATAGAATAAGATGAAGAAGAAGAAGTAGATACTCCGCGATTGACGAAATTTTTGATTTCAGGAAGTTCTGGTTGAGGCACAGAGCCAGCTTTATTGCCAGAAACTTCGATTGTCAATTTAAGGATATCCTGCGTGCCGATCTTTGTTTTGTCCACATAAGCTTGGATGTCGATTTCAGCAGCCAAGTGGCTGAACATAAGCAGGATCAGGAGAGTGATAAAAAATATTTTTATTTTCATTTTACCAATATTTTCCTGTTTTGTTCTTATCTGCTTTTTGCTTTTCCTTTTCTTTTTTCATCTCTTCTTTTTCCTTTTGTAGCAAGGCTTTCAAGAGCTTTTCTGCTTCTTCTTTATCCTTTTTCTCCTGCTGCTTTTTCATCTTTTGTTTTTGTTTTTTTTCTTCCTGTTGTTCTTTTTGCTGTTGTTGCTGCTGCTGTTCCTTTTTTTCATTTTCATCATTCTTTTTGTCACTTTCTTGCGGCTGATTTTGTTTTTGTTGTTGCTGTCGCTGCAATAATTTCGCAGCCAATTCATAATTGTAACGCGCATTTTCATTCTGTGGATTTTCGATCAACGCATCGCGGTAATGTTTTATCGCTTCTTTCAATTTTTTTTGCTGGAATTTGACGTTTCCCAAATTCAGCAGCGCTTCCGATCTTTCCTTGAAATCTTGATCTCGTAAAGCAAGTTGATAGGAATTTTCTGCTGCTTCCAGATCGCCATTTTTATATTGAGAATTACCGAGATTATAATGTAACCGCGCATCATTGGGATGTTCAATTGCGTTGGATTCAAATTCCTCTTTGGCTTTTTGGAATTCTTTTTCGTTAAAATTTTTGATGCCTTCACTATTTTTCAGAACTTTGTCATAGGAAAAAATTTCTGCCTTCAAGCTGACAAAAATCAGCATTATCAAACCGATCAAAAATCTAGTCTTCATAATCGATCACCCTGTTAAATCTCTGTTTTTTACGATATAATATGACAGATTCGATCACCAGCAAAAGTAAAGCAAAAATCACAAAATAGTGATATTGTTCTTTGTAACGCACAAATTCTTTGGAATCGAATTTTTTCTTCTCGATCAGATTAATATTTTTCATGATGGAAAATATTTCCGATTGTTTGGGCGTGATCGGATAAAAATTTCCGTTTCCCACACGTGCGACCTGACTGAGTGTGTTCACATCCAATTTCGTGAAAATGATATTTCCCTCATCATCTTTGGCGTATTCCATATTGCCATTTTTTTTCTGGATAGGAATGGTCGAACCTTCTGGCGAACCGACGCCCAGCGTGTAGATCATTGCATTTTGCTTTCCGGCTTTTTCGGCAATTTTAACTGCGTTTTCTTCCAGATCTTCGCCGTCACTCACCACGATAATGACTTTATGTTTGTCTTTTTCTCCGAAAAGATCGAGTGCTTTTTCCAGAGCACCACCGATATCAGTTCCATAGGAAGAAACTGTTTCTGTATCCAAAAGATTCAGAAAAAGACGGGCGGCTCCGTAATCATTTGTGAGCGGACATTGCACAAAACTTTCTCCAGCAAAGGCTACCAGAGCGATGCGATCTCCTTTTAGTTGATCGATGAAAAGCGATATCTGATCTTTTGCTCTTTCGATGCGGCTTGGTTGGATATCGGTCGCATCCATACTTTTGGAAACATCGATGCAAACAGCGATATCAATTCCTTCTTTTTTCACGATCTGAACTTCTTTGTCCCAGCGTGGTTTTGCTAAAGCGATGATGATAAAAAGCAAAGCTATGATCAGAATGACATTTTTCAGATTCCAGTTGAAATTGGAAAATCTTTGCAGGAAAAAATGATAGAATCGATCATCAGCAAATTTGCGAAATTCCTTTTTTCTGCGAAAGCGAGCGAATCCTAAAAAGAAGAAAAACAGCGGGATCAACAGCAACAAAAAAAGAAGATTGATCTTTCCCCAAAACATCATTTCCTCCTTTTGTTTTGTTCTTGTTCGTTATAAAATAATCGAATTGTTTTTCCGTTCATATCAATTTCCTATGGCAATTCGATGCGGAAGATCAAGCGCAGGCTGATCTGCAAGATCAATAAGATGAAAGCAATGAAGAGGTAGAACCAGAAGAGTTCCTGATAGACGTGATAATCATTAATTTTCAATTCTGTTTTTTCCATCTGATCTATGTGTTCCATGATCGTTTCTAATTGTGCTGTATTGGTTGCTAAACGAGCATTTTCTGTTCCAGTGATTTGAGCGATCTCGTCCAAAGTTTCCATATCTATATCGATCTGCACTTTTTGATAGCGCACGCCGAAAGCAGTTTGGACGGGATAATCAACTTTTCCTTTTCTACCAACACCGATCGGATAAACTTTGATGCCAAAAGTTTGTGCCAATTCTGCGGCATCAAAAGGCTGCATCTCGCCGGCATTGTTTCTGCCATCAGTGATCAAAATTATCACTTTCGATTCTGCCTGTGAATCTTTGATGCGCGCTACAGAAGTTGCCAGACCCATTCCGATCGCTGTTCCATTCGCCTCTTCGTTGATCGATATCTTTTCCAAGATCGATTTCAAAATATTGTAATCGAGCGTTAAAGGACATTGTGTGTAGGAATTTTCGGCAAAAATAACCAATCCGATCCGATCATTACGTCGTTTTTCAATAAACTGTTCAGCCACTTTTTTTGCTGCTTCCAAACGATTTTTGGGTTTGAAGTCAACTGCTTTCATGCTGCCGCTGACGTCAATTGCCAGAATAATGTCAATTCCCTTACCGGTTATCTGTTGTCTTTTATGAGCGATGCGCGGTCTGGCGAGAGCGATGATCAAAAATAATATTGTCAAAATTCGTAACAGAATTGGTAAAAATTCCCAGAAATAATTGTTACGAGCAATCTTTGATAAGAGAGCAATGCGGCTGTGAAGAAGCCGAACTTTCTTTTTCCGTGCGACAAAGATCTCGAACAGCAGGTATGGGACCAGGATCAGCAGAAGCCAGAACCAATTAGGATGAACGAATTCAAGCATTTTCTTTCTGTTCCTTTTTTGTTTCTTTCAGGAAGGATCGCAGATAATTGTCCAACCATTCCAAAGCCTCTTCAGATTCTAACAAGGTAGGAATAAATTTTGCGAATTTTACCTGATCGGCTAATTTCAATCTTGCTAAAATTTCACTTTTCTTGGTGAAATCTTTTAACTGCAAATTTTGTTTGATCTCGGTCGTTGTCATTTCCACAGCATTAAATTTGTATTGAAGTTCCAAAAATAATCTTAGAATATGAGAATAGCGGAAAAAGAACCGCAAAAATTCTCCTTGTTTGAGAAAATTTTCTGCTTTCAATTTTTGGAGTTCTGTCAGTGCGATTTCCCAGGCTGGACGATTATCCACGACAGGTTGGATTTTTTTCTCAGGATTCTTTTTTAATACCTTCAAAATATTTCTGATGAGGAAGATCAAAATCAATAAAACTAAAATTGGAATAAAAATATCCCAGAAACCGAGTGAAATTTTGAGCGGAGCTGCAATATCTTTGATCACCTGTGAACTATCTGCCACGATCGAAGATATGATCAAGGTAAATTCATTTGTTTTGATAACGGAGAGAGAATCGCCCTTTTTCACGGTAAATTCTAGTTTTGGAAAGGTGAATTCGCCAGTGTCAAAAGGCTGGAATGTCATTGTCAAATGGGAGATTTTTTTATCTTCCATAATCGTTTCATTTTGCACAATATCTTTCAGAATAAAAACGTCTAAAGTGTCTTTTTCTGGTGCGTAGATCGTATCGTTTAAACCGGTTTCAATATCGACCAGAAGTTGAAAAGGCGTGCCTATAAAAAGTTTAGCTGGTTTTTCCAGATGGTAATCGATCTTTTGGGCAGAGAGAAATATTGGTAGCAAGAAAAGAATTATAGCGATTTTTCTCATCATTTTCACCGTTGATTTTTCATTCTGATCCTGAATTTGAAAAATTTTCTCAATTCAGGGGCGTAAGGTTCGTCAGTGTATAGCGTTACCAGATCAACTTTCATCTTGCGGAATTTGGCGATCAAAGCAGAATCTTCGCTGGAGAGCTTTTTCTTATATAATTTTCTCAATTTTGGATTGGAAGAATTGACCGTGAAAAATTTTCCTGTCTCAGGATCTTGTAAATGCAAAATACCGGCTTTGGGCAGTGTTGTTTCAGCTTTATCCAAAATCCGCAAAGCGATCACATCATGCTTTTTGCTGAGTAGCTGCAGACTATCTTCATAGTTTTCAGTCAGAAAATCTGAGATCAGGAAAATGATGCTGCGTTTTTTGATTAGCCGATAAATATATTCGATCGCTTTTCTCAGATCAGTTTTTGTTTTTTTGGGTTGAAAGAACAGAATGTCCCGCAAAATGCGTAAGGCAGCTTTTTTACCTTTGCGCGGTGGGATATATTTTTCAATCTCATCAGTGAAAAGCAAACAACCTACTTTATCATTATTGGAAAGCGCTGAGAAAGAAAGCACAGCCGTGATCTCTGTGATCAATTCTGATTTTAAATAACTTCTCGTCCCAAAAAGAGTTGATGCACTTGTATCGACCAAAAAGATCACGTTTAATTCTCGCGTTTCTTCAAATTTTTTGATATAGGGAAATCCCTGACGCGCTGTAACATTCCAATCAATTTGCCGAAAACTATCGCCATTCTGATATTCCCGGACTTCGGAAAATTCCAGACCTTGTCCTTTGAATAAACTATGATATTCGCCGGAAAAAAGTTCATTCACCAGATCGCGAGTAGTGATCTCGATTTTTTTGATCCGTTTTATGACATCAGCAGTTTTCATGGAACTTCAATTTCATCGAATAATCTATTCACTAGATCTTCTTGCGAGATCTGTTCTGCTTCTGCTTCATAGGTGAGAATGATGCGATGTCGCAAAATATCTTTGCCAATTGCTTTGATATCATCAGGCGTGACGTAGCCGCGATGTTCCAGAAAAGCGTGGGCTTTTGCTGCTTGCGCCAGATAGATCGTGGCCCGAGGAGAAGCACCGCAGTCGATCAGATTGGATAGCTCGGAAATATTCTTGAAATCCTGCGGTTGTCTCGTAGCAAAAACCAGATCAAGAATATACTCTTTGATCTTTTCTTCCATATAAATATCTTTAACCAACTCACGAAGTTCTAAAATATCTTGGGGTTGAATAACGGATGAGATCAGAATTTCATCTTTGCGAACCATTCTTTCCAAAATTTCTTTTTCTTCTTGTCGATTTGGATAATTTACGATCAATTTCAGCATAAAACGATCAACCTGTGCTTCGGGCAGCGGATAAGTTCCTTCTTGCTCCAGAGGATTTTGCGTTGCCATCACCAAAAAAGGTTTCGGTAATTTGTAAGTTTTATCGCCAATTGTTACCTGCCTTTCCTGCATTGATTCCAAAAGGGCAGATTGCACTTTTGCCGGAGCACGATTGATCTCGTCTGCCAGAATGAAATTGGCAAAAACAGGTCCTTTTTTAGGGACGAATTCAGCTGTTTTTTGATTGTAAATGAGTGTGCCCATCAAGTCGGCTGGTAATAGATCGGGAGTAAATTGGATGCGGTTGAAACTGGCGGCTATTGTGTTTGCCACTGTATGCACAGCGAGTGTTTTTGCCAGACCGGGAACTCCTTCCAACAAGATGTGACCATCTGCCAGCAATCCGACCAAAATGCGACGGATCATATAATTCTGTCCGACGATCACCTTTTCCACTTCTTTGGTGATCTTATCGATAATTTCGCTTTTTTCCATAACCTTTTTATTGATCTCTTCGATCTTCATATTTCCTCCAAAATTTCGTTGGCTGGCACCGTTTCGCACCAAAACTTCATTTTTTATAACGCTATCAGAAAAAAACGTTACTTATTTTTTTATATAAAATTTTTCGATCTGTTTGGAATCGATCTCTTTGAAAGTGATCTCTATGTTGTCTGAATTTAGTTGCAAAGTAGCATAACTGGCTTTACGGTTTCTGTGAGTGAGAGATTTTAGATGTCCTGGATTCAGAAAATACTGGAAATCCCTTTTTTGTAAAGTTCTGTCATGAGTGTGTCCAAATAAAATCAGATCAGCTGTAGTTCGGGAAATATCTTCAATGTTGTGCACAAGCAAGAATTGCCAATTCTGGATATTAACGATTTGGATCTTTTCCAAGCTACCATCCAGATAGCCGGGATGGAAAATTCCTGGAACTTTGATAATCTCGGTATTTTTCGTCAGATCAAAATTATCATCAAGGTCCTCATAGTTATCACCGAGATGAAAAATATAATCATTATCGATCTCATTTTTCAGGATCTGGCGCAGAATTTTTTGATTTTTATGAGTATCCGATAGGATCAATATTTTCATGATCACATTTTTTTGGGTGCAGAAATTCCCATCAAATCTAGAGAAATTGCAATGACATTTTTCACCGCTGAAATTAAATATAATCTACATTGAGAAAGTTCATAATGATCAGGTGACACGATCTTATATTTTGCATAGTATTTGTGGAACATTCCAGCCAGCTCGTGAACATAATTGGGAAGACGATGCGGCTCGCGCTTGTCGGCAGCTGCATTGAGAACATTTGGTAGATCCAGGATCTTTTTGATCAAAGAGATCTCTGCAGAAAGACGTAATTTCCTCAGATGTTTTGTCTGAAAATTCTTCAAAGTGATCTTTTCTTTTCTCGCTTTTTTCAGGATGCTGTTGATCCTTGCATGAGCATATTGCACGTAATAAACAGGATTTTCGTTAGATTTTTTCTTTGCCAGTTCCAGATCAAAATCAAGATGTGAGCTGGGACGACGATCGATGAAAAAATAACGGGCAGCATCTTTTCCTACTTCTGCCACGAGGTCATCCAGAGTAACGATCTTTCCAGCCCGTTTGGACATTTTCACGATCTCGCCAGCCTGGATCAGATTGATATGTTGCAGATAAACTATCTCAAGCATGCTTTCGTCGAGTTTCAACGCGCGGATAGCAGCTTTCAACTTGGAAACATGAGCGTGATGATCTGGACCCAGAACGTCGATCATGACTTCAAAACCGCGATTATATTTTGTGATATGATAGGCGATATCAGGAACGAGATAGGTCGGATTGCCGTCGGCTTTGATCAGAACACGATCTTTCACGTCTCCATATTCGGAAGAATTGAACCAGACCGCTTCATCTTTTTCGTAGGTACAATTTTCTTCTGCCAGATAACTAAGCGCTTCTTCCAGGATGCCTTCTTTGCGTAATTTCTTTTCTGACATCCAGTTATCAAATTCCACATCAAATTTCTCCAGACTGTTCATTTGCATTTTGTGAATTTCTCGTAGAGCAAAATTTTTCATTCTATCCAATCTATCTTTTTCGGTAAAATGGATCAATTTTGAACCATCGATTGAATTTAATTGATGAGCGAGTTCTTTGATATATTCGCCATGATAAGCTTCAGGGGGGAATTCTTCCATCACATCGCCATGAATCTCGCGATAGCGCAGTTCCAAAGATTCTGCCAGGATATCAACCTGATTTCCAGCATCGTTGACATAAAATTCTTTGAAGACCTTGTAGCCCACAAACTTCATGATGCGTGCCAGAGAATCTCCATAGGCGGCAGCACGAGCGCTCACGACATTCAGTGGACCTGTAGGATTAGCGCTGATGAATTCCAATAGAACTTTTTTCAGTCGTCCATGTCGGGAAGAACCAAATCGGGAATCTTGTTTGATTGCTTTTTTAAGAGCACGGTGATAGACGCCATTTGCCAGAGTTAGATTGATGAATCCTGGGCCAGCAATTTCGACTTTACTGTAATCTCTTTTTTTAATCAATATTTTTTTGATTCTTTCTGCCATAGTGCGGGGTTTGATCCGGTTTTTCTTAGCATTGATCAAGGCTAAATTTGTGGAAAAATCTCCATGTTCAGGATTATGTGGGATCTCAATCTGAAAATTTTTATCATATTTAAGTTTCAATTCCTTCAATATTTTTTTCAGATCGGAAAATATTTTTTGCTTAATCATTTGTTTTCATATTCCTTTTTCTTCGAGTTGGATTATTAAAAAGGTCTTCCAGATCATAATATTTTCGTTTCTCTTCAGTGAAAATATTCACGACCACATCATTCAGGTCGATCAATATCCATTCACCATTTTCTTTTCCTTCAATTGAGAGAACGTCCATTTTTTCAGTTTTGGCTTTTTCCAAAATGAAATCTGCGATAGCCCGATTGTGTAAGGCCACAGAGCCTGAACAGATTATGATCGAATCTGTATAATCTGTTTTATCTTCAACGTTATAATGTAAAATATTTTCAGCTTTTTTTTCCAAAGCCCAATCAATTATCTTATCAATTTTTGTTTTTAAATTTTCATTCATATTATTTGAAATACCTCTTATAGTCTTTTCCGACTATTATCTGCATATCTTCAAAAGAGTTTTCGTTACAGGCAAAGATCCTGCGCTGGATATCTGTTAACTCCATCAAATATTCTAATTTTTCCCGATGATCTTTTTTGACCACGATTATCGTTTTATTATAAATAAACAGATTTCTTTCCACATTACTCCAATATATCACATCAATATTTCGTAAATTTTTTTCGATAAAATAATTTTTCACTTCACTCGCTGCGCCAGAAATTCCGCAGCCATTCAGAACTGAAATCTTGAGATAGGGAGTATCTTTTTCGATTTCTGTTTCTGGAATTTGATTTACGGGAAAAAAAATATTATAGATCGCGATAATAGCAAGGAATAGTATTGCTATCACTAATAATGCTCGTTTTGAGCTTTTGGACAACTTATTTTTCCTCTTCTGCTTTGTCAAATTCTTCTTTTAATCTGCGATAGGCACGTTCAAAGGATTCCGGGATTACTCTTGTTCCAGAAAGGCTACTTAGAAAATTTACATCACCGTTCCATCTCGGAACAAGATGAACGTGAAGATGCTGATCGATGCCAGCTCCAGCCGCACGCCCCAGATTTATTCCAATATTTATTCCATCAGGCGAATAGACAATATTGAGAATTTTCTCTGTTAATTGAACTAATTCAAAGAGATCAGAAAGCTCTTGCTTGTTTAGAGCTGATAGCACAGCAAGATGACGATTGGGAACGACCATCAGATGTCCATTGTTATAAGGAAAAGTATTCATGATAACGAAGCTGTGTTTGCTGCGATGCAAGATCAAATGTTTCTCATCATTTTCAGCCTTTGGTTTGATGCAAAAGATGCATTCTTCACTTTTTTTGGATAATACGTAGCGCAGACGCCAGGGAGAATAAAGTCTATTATCCATAATTACTCCTCACGAATTTTTTTTTCCAATTCTGCTAATTGTTGTTTGGAATTGATGCCAGAAGCTTCGATCATATCATCCAGAAAAACGGAAGTCACAATCTCACCCATATTGTTGATGATCTCCAGGGTATCTGTGAGATAATATTCTTGCTGCCTGTTATTGTTATCTACTTTTGCCAAAGCCTGGAAAAGTGTCTGTGAATCATAACAATAAATTCCCGTGTTGATCTCCTTTATCTCTTTTTGTTGAAGTGAGGCATCTTTGAATTCCACTATTTTCTGCACATTTCCTGCTTCATTGCGCACGATTCTTCCGTATTTCAATGGATTTTCCATCAAAGCGGTGAGAACTG
>JAGYMQ010000010.1 GCA_018400535.1 Candidatus Cloacimonadota bacterium | reverse complement strand
ATCTGCTTGTTCGGGTTCTTCCACAATCGTTTTTGGTTTATAATCTACTTTCAAAACATTGCTAAGATCTATTCCTTCAAAGCTTTCTAAAAGGCTGTTACCCTGCATAATTTTATAATCCAGGTTTGGTAGTGGCTCAGGTTCTTCAGCATCTACGATCAATGAGAGCCAGAATCTTAACCGTGCAATATCGATAGCACCGCTGTCTATATCTACACCGTAAATCGAGTTTTCAATTATCTTCTTCTTAGTTTCTGCCGGGTTCAAAGTCCAATCCAGAGTCATCTTTGCCCAGAATATTTCCTGCAGAAGCCCCATCGGGAAAGCGCCGGAGCCAATCGCTGGATCGCAGATTTTTACATCATCCAAAAGTTTTTCTATCTTTTCTGCATTATTGCGAATGTAATTGTTTTTATCTTCGGGATCTCCCGGATCGTGATTGCGTATGAAGTTTTCGAGGGCTTGCAAATTCCCCTCTTGTAGAGGGGTGCCCGATTTATCGGGTGGGGTGTTCACTAATTTTTCACAAAGCTCTTTCAAATGTTCCATGACTCCATTCAGGTTCTGTTTAACATCTGCATCGCTGTAATGGATTATATTTAGTCCTAAGTTTTTTAGGAAATCTTCTCTTTCTTTATCATATTTGATCTTCTCATTATGACTGCTGCCATCTATCTCAACCACAAGCTGTAAGGCAGGGAGATAAAAATCCACGATGTAATTTCCGATAATTTTCTGACGATGAAAATCGAGATTTAAGAATTGCTTATTTTTTACTTTATTCCAGAATAATACTTCCGACAGGTTACCGGCTTTTCGCAATTCTTTTGCTCGTTCTTTCAATTCAGGATTATAGGGAAGTTTTTTATAGTTTTTAAACACCCCCCGGCTAAAGCCGTACTCCTCTTTCAGAGGGGAATTTAACACCCCGTCAGCTTCGCTGCCACCCCTCTGTAGAGGGGAATTTAACACCCTGTCAGCTTCGCTGCCACTCCTCTGTAGAGGGGAATTTTCTGGGAGTAAATGTGTTTTTAGATATTGGATCAGAGATTCTTTACACATATATTCCACAATTGGTTTGGGAGTGTAGAATGCACCTTTATCTTTATTGTCTTCCAAGAGGTTTTCAAAGATGTGTCCCAACATTTCAGGATCAATTCCCACTTCCTGCTCAAAAGGATCGTTTTCATCAATTGTGAAATTGTATTGATCAAAGAAGTTAAACAGATTTTCCCAATATTTAGTTGGAAAATCTATTTTATTTGTTTTCAGCTTATCTTCTTCAAATAGTCCACCGTTCAAATATGGAATGCGGGAATTAGTTGGTTCAAAATTATCATTCTTTCGTTTCAAGTTCAAACATTCAAAATAAAGCGGAACCAGAAACTTACTGTGAAAATAATCTTTATCCTGGCAGTTATCAAAGTAATGCTGCATGAATTTCTGATCACCATTATTCCAGTCGGTACGATCTGGTGAACATCCCATCCAGCCTTTTTTCTGCAAGAAATACAAGAATACTAAACGACCTAAAGATTTCTTGATAAAATCCCGAGCTTGTTTATCGTCATTTTCGAAAATAGAACCTAAATATTCATGCGGTTCGTGAACAACTTCTTCTTTCCATTTGCCTCTCTTTTTTACAAAATGCTTTCCAGTAATGAAACAGACAAATTTCTCATATTGTTCTTTGTATTGTTTAAAGAATTCCTTATTCAGCTTTTCTACAGAGAATGCATCTTCCACATCATCAATAGTGATACTATCTCTTTTGTTTGCTAAGATATCAAATCTATCGACGGCAGTTCTACAGGTTTCGTTTGGTCCAAAAACATATGTGTAACGTTTCGCATCAGTAGCTTTGGTTTCAAATCCAGCTTCTGTTATTTGTGAATCTTTAGCAGTGAATGTGAAACGATAATCTTCACTATTGGAATCGAAAAGTGCTAAAACGCCATGATGAGATTCCTGATCGATGTATTTACTGATAATTGTGTGCAAAGCAACTCGGTTGATCTTCAACTTAATCCTATCCGAAACATGAAGCTCAAAAATTGCTAAACTTTTTCCATCATTCAGTCGGATATTCCCAGTATGATAAAATTCTTCTATTTCTTCTTTTGGAACTGGTATCGGATAAGGTTCAGCAAAAAAGGAAGTTCCCGGAAATACATTTCTTATCAGGTCTTGCCAATCTTCACGATTATATGGTTTGGTAAACACAGTTTTCAGTTGTTCTTTTTTCATTACTTCATCCCGTTATTCCATTTTTCAAATCTTTTATCACATTCAGTTTTTGGTAAATATGATCCTTTATCTATTATTTTGTGTAAGCTTACAGCTGCCGTTTTGGTTTCGATGATATTATATTCGATCATTGTATCCAGAATCCATAAGGTTCCTCGAACTTCGACTTTTTCTCTCGCTGCTGCTTTTCTTAAATTTCCATCACCTGTAAGAAGAATTGCTTTGTTTTTCTTTGCCACAACTAATCCGAAAATATCAATTAAAGAAGGTTGAGTATATTTCTGATTAAATTCATAGACTTTTATCATTTCATTAGATTCGAGTGAATAGGCCCCAAAACCTGCACTAAGTACCTGTTTAGAATTAGGAGTAATTAATTCTGTTTCTTCAACACCAATACCAAATACAACAGCATCAGGTACTCCAAGATTATAAGGTAGTTCATTCATTTTCAGCAACAGATCACATTTATGAAGATCTATCAAAATGCAGGTATCAGAAATCAATAAATCCATTAAGCATAAATTCCCGACATCGATTTTATTATCTCATTTATACTGCAATCGAGTAGTTCAGCAGCTTTGGGTGGAGAAATTATTCTTTCTGCCAATCCCTGGAAAACTATTTTTCTCATTCTGGTTGGAGTTTCGTTGGCTATTGGTTTGCCAAATTCTCTTTTATTACCAAGTCTATTGAACTCGATGAACCAAGATCTAAAATGTGATTCAGAAATGATCTGCAAATCTTTTGCTCTATAAACCCATTGCTGCACACTCATACCATATTTTTGTTTCAAGATAAGAAGTTCTACCCAATTCAGATTTTTTCGATTCTTTCCCAATTCAGCGTATGCTACTTTTCTGGGTACAAGAAAACATCCAGAAAATCTTTTTGCAGCATATTCTTCGTTGAAGTTTTCATCAACAATCATAAGTAAATGTCCCAGTTCATGAGCCAGGTTGGAGCGTTGTCTATCTCCCGAGCAGTTTTTCTGGCTGATAATTATGGGAATTTCATTATTTCCCCAGCAGGATAATCCATCAAATTTCTCATCACTTTCTATCAATGCTACTTTAAAGTTATTATCTTCCAGCACATCCACCATGCTTTCAATCGGATCATTTCCCAGATTCCACAATTTACGAACTTCTTCCGCCAGAAGTTCTACATCTTCGAAGGATGAAATATTCCTTAATTTTGGGGCAGGCAACTTAACTTTTTCATAAGTATCAAAAAGGTTTTCAGCTTCAATGTAACGTTCAACTAAATCCCGAACAGTTTCATTTATCATATTGAGTTTTTTCTTAGACATGGTCGATCTTTTTCTATATGCAGGCTTAGATAGTACAATCTCAATTCTGGCAGGTCGGAAAAAATAATCGAGTTTTACGTTGAGTGCTTTTGCCAGTTGAATCATTTTTTTACTATCCGGCATAGCCTTACCTTTCTCATATTTACTAATTGCCTGCTTGCTTATTGATTCTCCAATTTTATCTGCTAAAACCTGTAAAGACATACCAGACTTAAGCCTTGCAGATTTAAATCTTTTAGCAAAAATATCCGACATCATTACCTCCTCGCTCTTGGTTGACAAATTAACAAAATTTAATATATATGTCAACCAAGAAATACTCCCGAAGATGATTTTTATTCTTTTTTAAACGATACACTAATGATGATTTCTGGTTTGATCTGCTCATAGGTTTTAATTGATACTGTTGGAGATATTTCTTCATAGTCTTCCCATTTGATCGGATAGCGATCAATAATTTTCATAATTGAGTCTAAAATAATTGTAAGAGCAACTGGTTTCTTTTTTACCGCTCTGATGAATTTATTGATCTCTCGTTGTAACTTTTGAAATCTTCCAAGTTTGATAACATGTTTTGTAGTTTTAATTTTCAGAGATTCCACTTCGTTAATGAACGGAAACTTCAGAATAGAATCAAGATATGCTAAAGCAGCTTTTTCTCTTGGTCCTTGAGTTTGGTCAATCGCTTGTTTGCTTACAGCTTCAGATTTTAGTTTTTTATTGAAGTCATTAATTGCTAATTGAATGTGTTGATGATGGTTTTCGTGTAAATCTACAGCTTTTTCTTTTGCATTTGTTTTGAAAATATTAGCCGTTTCCACAAAACTTAATTCATTAAGCTCATTGTCTTGTAATACTTCATAGAATACATCCCGTCTATTATTCTTAATGAAGCATATTGTTGATTTATCCTTTTCAGATAAATTTCTACCAACTCTTGAACGTAAAGGAAGATTTTTAATCATCCTGAATTTTGCCGGATTTTGTTGTTTGAATTTACGCAGCTTCATCAAGAATGCTAATCGTTCATCACGTTCCTCTTCAACTTTCTCATCAAATAGCCCAAAACTGTCCACAACCTCATCTGGGGAATAGATTTGACTATCTTCTCCCAATGCTGAATGGAACGCTTGTAACTTCATTATTGCCTTCTTTTCGAGTTCTATATCATTATTGACCTGTGCTGTCGGATAGAAATTAAAAATGTGAATATGATCTGAAGTACAACCAATTCGATTTATGCGTCCAATTCTCTGCATCAATCTGGTTGAATTCCATGGAGTATCATAATTCACTATGATATTTGATCGATGTAAATTTATTCCTTCCGCCAGAACTTCTGTAGAGATTATTATATTGAAATTATCTTTCTGTTCTACAATAGGGATATTAGCATCAAAGTTAGCTCTGATTTTAGGTTCCAGTTGTCTTCGGTTTTTCGAGGTTACTGATAAAACATCCTTAAAACCCTTTTCAATCAATTGTTGTTCTAGGTATTTAATTGTTTCAGCAGATTCTGAGAAGATCACTAGTTTCTGTTGATCATTAATAATTGTCGATAGTAATCTTGTTTTTAACTCATCTAAGAACTTATCCAGTTTAGGGTCATCAGTTACTTTATCCCAACCATCTACTAATTTTTTTAGAATCTTTCCATCTCTATATAAACCCTCAGCGAAACCATCCAGAAAATCCTCTTTTGTACAAATTTCAATAGTTGGATCAGTTATCTGTTTTTCGATGACCAGATCGAGAAGTTCATCCTCCTTTTCATCCATAATATATTCTGTTACCGGAAGATTAGGAGCTATAATGATCTTGCCATTTTCATACATTTTTATCATTGCTGTGTTAGCATTATAGAAACGTTGTAGTGATTTTTTAAACGCATGGAAACTACTATCTATTCTTTTTACTAATAGAGTTTTCATGATTTTTGCCAGTTGTGATGAGATCAAATCAGCAAATTGATACTTCAGTTTTTTCTCTGGTACGAGAAAAGAGATAGCTCTATATCTATTATAAGTTAAGCCGTTTACCGGATCGGCAAGATACTTCATAGTAGAGTCATAAAGTGATTCAAGTACAAAATCGAGTTGATAATAAAGTTTTTCAGGTTTATGTATATGTGGAAATTTGATTCCCTGGTTAACGATATCTTTCCAATACTCTTCATTCTCTTTTAGGTCTGTCCTTGTTCTACGAATAGTGAGTGGGGAGATTACTTTTTGCCTGATCTCTTCATAAATTTCAGCAACTTTTTGTTGTACCTTTGCAATATCAGGTTCTTTCTTGATTTTTTTGTAAGCTTCAATTTTACGAGTAAAGAAATGGTTAAGGTTAGACATATCTAAAGTTGAATCTCTTCCATCCTGAAAAAGATAAACCTGATTACGAATATCCTCTGGACGATTATTTAAGGGAGTAGCAGAAACAAGCATAACTTTTTTATCAGCTATTTCACCGTTTGGTAAGCGGTGTTTTGTAGGAGTTTTGCATAATATTTGCAGATTTGTATATACTTCTGCTGTATCATTTCGAAATTTGTGTGCTTCATCTACAATGATCAGGTCGTATTTTTCTGGATTTCTAACCTTATGCGTGCTACCATTGGTTACTATTTTATAATTATCCATCCCAAATTGATCGAATGTATCCTGCCAATTTTTCTTTATCGCAGGTGGTGTAATGATCAGAATCCAGGAGCGATGAGATGGAAACCCATTGCTGAAGAAGAATTTTTTAGCAATGAGAGTGGCTACAACTGTCTTACCCAAACCAACTACATCTGCCAGAAAAAACCCATTATGCTTCATCAATAATTCGTAACCTTGGCTTACAGCATCGATTTGGTACGAAAGTCTTTTGAATCCGGTAGGTAAATCTGTAATAGAGTTTGGATCAAACTCTACACTTTTTCCGAAGTATTCAATTAAAAATTTAATGTAAATCTCATAAGGTGTTGGCTCATTATCAAGATATGTTTTCTTTTTCATTTTTTCAATTTCTACAGGTAAGATTGGGATAGATTCATCCCACAACTTTTCAAATTCATCTGATGCAAAACCTACATCCTCATAATTATTTAGAAGAACATTGAATTCATAGTTAGATGCATCACTATTTCCTAAGCCAGCATCTGTTAGATTTGATGAACCGGTTATTACATGTCCTGCTTTATGTTCATTATAATCATCTGGCTTGAAAATATAGATCTTTGCATGAAGTTTTTTAGTAGGATGCGCTCTAACTTTGATCTTCTTAGAAGCAATGTCTTGAACAAATTGCAATATCCCATTCTCGATATCCTTGGCATACGTACAACCTTGAATATCAGTTTTAGTATTATCCAGAAAAGCACTTATAGTCTGCTGTTCATCCACCTGAAAAAGTAAACCTTTAGAGTGATATTTCGAAATGAGCTTATCTACATTAATACCAACTAAAATTCTGATATTTGGAACATCTTCCAAAAAAGGACGAATGGCAAAATATCCCGAACTTCTAAAATACCCAACTAAAGCATCAAAATACTTTATGTTTTTGTTGTTAGCAAAAATTCCCTTAAACTTTTTTAGAAGTGTATTCTGCTCACAATTGTTAAAAAAACGAGAAGTCATATCATCTCCCTTACATAATTTTCAATAATCATATATGAAATCCTGACAAATAGGCTGTAGGAAATCTGCAAAATAAACCGCGAATGTCAAGGAAATAATGATTTTTCAAAGCAAATAGACCGTTTACAGCATGATATTGCTTAACCCATCTTTACCATCCACAAATAAATAAAATAAAATTTCAAGATAT
>JAGYMQ010000009.1 GCA_018400535.1 Candidatus Cloacimonadota bacterium | reverse complement strand
GTCATAGTTCTCATCTTTCGACAAAATCTGCCCTGAGCTCAGTCGAAGGATCCAGAATGACAAAAACCTGGAACGGACGAGATGAGAACAATAAATCGGTCAGCAGCGGAGTATATTTGTATCAATTGAAAGCAGATGGAAAAACAATCGCCAGAAATAAAATGCTGATGATAAAATAATGAAATTTTATTTTCTTTACATTCTGCTTATAATGATCGGTGGCGCGATTGGTTGGTTGTACCATAAATTTATCGGCTGCAGAGCTGGTGGCTGACCCGCTGTTTCAAACGTTTGGTCGAACGTTTTTATCGGAGCTTTTCTCGCCTTTGTTCTCCTATCTCCTTTCATAGATAATTTACGAAGGAAAAAACAAAACAAGCAGAAAAATAGAAATGAAACAAAACACAGAAATAAAAGTGATTCATCGCATTCATAAAGGTTCAAAAAAGATCTATATAAAAATCCTTGATGAAAACAAAATCGTCGTAGCTCGTCCCTCGCTTGTCCCTCTCGAAGAATCACGTAAGTTCCTACAAAGTAAGGAAAAATGGATATATCAACAATTGGCTTTATTCAAAGAGAAAAATCTGATGACAAAACAATTTACCAAACGAAATATCGTTTTTACAGAAAAAAATAAGCAGACGCTCAAAGATAGAACATTTTATCTGGCAAAAAAATACAATTTTCCAATCAATCGCTGCACTATCCGCAAGCAAAAAACTCGGTGGGGCAGCTGTTCTTCCAAAAATAACATAAATCTCAATATCAAATTGCTGCATTTCCCTATTGAATTGATCGATTATGTCATTATGCACGAGTTAGTTCACACCAAGATCAAAAATCATCAACCAGAATTCTGGCAGGAGCTGGCAAAATTTGTTCCCAATCCCAAACTGAAAAATGATTATTTAAGGAAATTTAACCTGAGATTATTATGATTCGCAGAATCGAAGCTGACGATAAAAAGGAAATTCTTAATATTTCAGAAAATATCTGGGGAGGTGATGATTATGTTTCTCAGATTTTCGATTAATGAGTACGGGATAAGAAAAATCTATTTATTGGATCTTGGGAAAATGGGCAATTGAACAGATTTGCAAGGTTACATTATCTCACTTCCAAAAATATCTGGCTAGGAGCGGGAAAATGACTTTTTTTTATATGAATTATCAAGAAATAAAATAAATGATAGCAGGAGGAAAAAGTGCTCAAAGAACTGATTAGAAAAAGCAGAAGCTACAGAAGATTTTATCAGAACCAAAAGATCAATTATAAGATGTTAGAAGAATTGATTGAGTTGGCTCGTTTATCTCCATCAGCAGCAAATCGACAGAGATTACGTTTCAAATTGGTGCATTCTTCTTCCCAGAATGAAATAGTATTTTCCACTTTATCCTGGGCTGGATATTTACAAGCTTGGAAAGGACCAGAAGAAGGTGAAAAACCCACCGCTTACATCATCATTTTGACGACAGCCTCAAATACTGAAAAAGTTCAATGTGATGCTGGAATTGCCTGTCAATCAATATTATTGGGAGCGACCGAGAAAGGTTATGGCGGTTGTATTTTTGCAAGTGTTGACCGTGAAAAATTACAAAAAGAGCTATCCTTTCCAAATAATTATCATATCTTA
This sequence comes from Candidatus Cloacimonadota bacterium, assembly GCA_018400535.1. Taxonomy (GTDB): domain Bacteria; phylum Cloacimonadota; class Cloacimonadia; order Cloacimonadales; family TCS61; genus TCS61. The sequence continues at coordinate 39,453 of JAGYMQ010000009.1, read as the reverse complement.
TATGCGATTGCTTTGGGTAAACCGAAAGAGCAAGTAAAGATCACCAATGTCATAAACAATAACATTGAATATTGGCGTGATGAAAATGGTGTTCATTATGTTCCAAAACGTGATTTGCAGAAATTGATCATTTGAACTGCTTTTGATTTTACAAAATTATGATCTGTCGCGATAATCCTGGGGGTCAATATCATATTTTTTGAATTTTTCATAAAGATTGGGACGTTTAATTTTTGAGATTTCAGCTGCTTTTGTCACGTCTCCCCTACTTCTCAACAACAGATTATCCAGATAATCTTCTTCAAAGATCTTTTTTGCTCGCGGGAATTCCACATTATCATAACGTCTTGTATATTTTCGCTCACGCTTATTTTTCACAAGGTAAGATGGAAGATCTTCCAAAATGATATGATCATGAGAAGCAAGTGCAGCTGAATGTTCAATCACATTTTTCAATTCTCTCACGTTTCCTTTCCACGGTCTGGTGAGCAAGATAGACATTGCAGCTTCTGATATTTTCAGGTCGGGTTTATCATATTTTTTTGCATAAAAACGTAAAAAATGGTTTGCTAATAATTTTATATCCTGAACACGTTCTCGCAAAGGCGGGATGTGAATGCTGATCACATTTAAACGATAGTAAATATCTTCGCGTAGATTCCCTTTTTTCACTTCTTCTTCGAGATTTTTGTTGGAAGCCGCGATGATCCTCACATCAACTTGAATATCTCTTTCGCCACCTACTTTTCTGATGACACCTTTTTCCAGAGTTCGTAATAATTTGATATGGAATGCTGGTGAAGTTTCTGTGATCTCATCCAATAACAAAGTGCCTCCATCGGCTTCTTGAAAATATCCGATCTTATCTTTTATCGCATTTGTGAAAGCACCTTTTTTGTGTCCAAATAGCATGCTTTCCAACAAGGTCTCTGGCAAACTTCCACAGTTCACAGTCACGAATTTCTGATTTTTCCGTTTGCTATTTTGATAGATCGTTTCGGCAAAAAGTTCTTTTCCCACACCCGTTTCACCAGTGATCAAAACGGTCGAATCAAGAGGAGCGATTTTTTTCACTTTTTGCAGTAATTGTTGAATTTCATAACTATTGCCAATGATCTGAGCGCGATCAAATCCTTCAGAAAGTTTTTTGCGCAAGCGTTTGATCTCATTGCTTTGCCATTGATTTTCCAAAATTTTCTGGATCTTCACTTCCAGAAGTCCCAGATCTTCAACAGGTTTTTCGATAAATTCATAAGCTCCACTTTTCATTGCTTCGACGGCCATTTCGATCGAAGCTTTGCCACTGATGACCATCACTGCGATCTGCGGCCATTTAGTTTTTATCTTGTTCAATAGTTCCAAGCCACTTTCTCCAGGCATAATGAGATCAGTTAAGATGATATGATAATTGTTTGTTCTGATCATTTGTAATGCTTCATCAGAGGATTGTGCTGTATCCACGTCATATTTATTTTCCAGATTTCTTTTAAAAATATCACGTGTATCTTCTTCATCATCGACGATCAAGATCCGTGCATTTTCAAAAGAACTCATCAAAGATTTTTGTTCCATATTTTTTCCTTGCTAGTCGATCGGCAAAATGATCCTGAAACAAGTGCCGGTTCCAACTTCAGAACTTACCTCGATCTTACCTTGATATTTTTCTATGATATTTTTTGTGATCGCCAATCCTAATCCAAAACCGCTTTCTTTCTTGTGCGCTTTTGTTGTGAAAGAAGCTTCGAAAATATTTTCTATATCTGCCTGTTCAATACCTTCTCCAGTATCTTCGATCTCGATGATCACATTTTGATCTTGGTGGAATGTTCTCACCTGCAGAACCTTCTGTTCGGTTTTCTTCATCGAATCGATCGCGTTGTTAACGATATTTGCTATGCACAAACTGATATCTCCCCAGACCATATTCAGCTTGGGAAGGTTGTTTTGCAGCGATTTTTCCAGCTTAACATAATGCTTATAAAAAATATTATGTTTACATAACTCAAGTTCTTGTTCGATTAATTCATTAAGGTTTATGGGAGCTGCCATCGAAATACTTCCCAGTCGGATTTTATTCAATAGACCTTTCACGTTTTTCGCTACATTTCTACCGGCATACAAAATCCTATCCACATCAGAATTATCGCCCAGCTCTTTCTTAAGTAGCTGAGCATAGCCTAATATCGAATTTAGCGGAGAATTGATATTGTGCACGATACCTTCTACTCTTCGTCCCAATTCCGCTAATTTATTGCTTTTGATCAATTCAATTTCCAACGCTTCTTTTGCCTTTCTTTCTCTGATCTCTTGCGTCGTATCGATAATGCTTCCATAATACAGAATATCCTTATCTTCTTTGACAGTTCGGATATTCAAAAGAACGAATTTCACTCCGCGCTCTGTTTCAATCTGAAAATTTGGTATTGTTAAAGAATTATGACGAAATTTGAATTTCCTGTTATATCCTAAAATCTTATAGATATTCAAGCCCTTTATCTCTGCCAGATAATGCTTTTCGATTATCCGCAAAAGTCCTGGATTACACAACACAACATTCATCTCATTATCCAGCCAGAATATTCCAGCATCAATATTATCTGTGATTATTTTGTATTCCTGCAAAGTTTTGCTGTGTTTATTTAGCGCATCATTCATTTTGTTGAAAGAATCTATCATATCCCCCAATACACCAGAATATTTTTTTTCGATCGGTTCTATCACAGCTGGATTATTGGCAATTTCCTGCATTTTCTTGCTGGCATTTTTCACCGGGCTCATGATCGTCTTTCCAAACCAATTTCCCATTAAAGCGATCATTATCAAAGTGAAAGCGAGTAAGATCAGGATGAACAGAACCACGCTTTTTTGGGAAAACTTATTTACATAGCGCACATAGGAAACCAGAAAGACAGCGGAGATATCACCTTGAAGATTTTTGAGAATTCGAACGCCAATGGCAAAATCATTACTCAAACCAACGATTTTTTTATTGATATGATCACGTTCAACCTCATCTATCATTCGATTAATTTTTTCAAGATGTTCTTTGATCTTGTTGGGAATGACCGCTTTGTTCAATCCCTTTTTATAGGGGATGAGATTTACCTCATATTCAAAATTGAATGAATTTATATCAATCGGTTCTGCATACATCAAAATTCCCAGCAACTTTTCTTCATTTGTGCGATAAATAGGTGCATAATTTATCAGGAAAAGCTGATTTCCATAACCTGAAACATAAGAACCTGAAGTTGAAAAAGTTAAATTTTTAAAGATAATCGGAAGATTCAGATCAAACAATTCCCATTGAATTCCCCAGAACAAAGATTGATCTGGTTGGATGATCGTCAGATTATCAGATCTCAAATCCTGATGATTCTTTTCCACGATCTCAAATATCTTATCTTGATCGTTATCAATAATCCTGTTTTGCAATTCTCGATCATTCGCTAAATTATCAAGATCATTCAAGATCGTTGTCGTTTTACGATTATACTGTAGCTCAAATTCGGTAATTTCACTTGAAATATTTACTTTTTCATATTGATTGATCGCATAACGAGCCAGTTGCCATTCGATTAAGATCAGGATAACGACCAAAATGAAAGTGACAATAAAGAAGATAACATAAATTCTCTTTTCCAGTTCGACTTTTTTTTTCATTTCAATATCAGTTCGATCTTTTTGATAAAAGAATCATAATTAAATGGTTTTTGTAAGAAATCGACTTTGTTCTCGGAAATTTCTTGTCTGATCTTTTGATGATCTGTATGTCCGGAAACAAATAGAATTATAAGTTCAGGATAGATAATTTTCATCTTTTTTGCAAGCTCATATCCATTCATTTCAGGCATTTGAATATCAGTGATCAACATATCTAATTTTGGTTTCCTGGCTTCGATCATTTCCAGAGCATTTACTGCATTACGGGCAGAAATGACATGATGCGGAGTTTCTTCCAAAATATCCAGCATAAGATCACGCAGATTAACTTCATCTTCGACCACCAAAATAGATCTTTTCTCTGTAGCTTTTTTTTCTTTTGCTTCAGGAATCTTGACCGCATCTACAATTTTTTCCTCTTCAGCAAAATAAATATGGAATTTTGATCCTGCTCCCACTCCTGATTCCACATCTACAAATCCTTCATTTTGTTGGACAATGCTAAATACTGTTGCCAGTCCTAATCCTGTTCCCTTATCTTTTTCTTTGGTCGTGAAAAATGGTTCAAAGATCTTTTGCATCGTATCATCGGTCATACCGCTTCCGTCATCGATCACAGAAATTTTGACATAACTTTTTGCTGGATCAATTTCTTTTTTGGAATCAAATTTTTGTGGGATTTTGCTACGATTTGTGGTGATTAAAATCTTTCCCTTTCCCTCGATCGCATCTTTTGCGTTAACCACAAGATTGATCAGTATCTGATCGAATTGGTTGGGATCCACTTTAGCATAGAGAGATTCGGAAAAAATACTTTTCTGGATGTGAACATCACTTCCGATCATTTGACTCAATAATTTATCTAATTTTTCTATCTTTTGATGAATATCTATGACCTCTCTGCGCACAATCTGTTTTCGGGAAAATCCTAATAATTGTCTGATCAGGATCTCAGCTTTTTCTGCTGTTTCTCGGATTGTTTCAAGATCCTTACAGGCTGGATGATCGCTGTTCAGTTTTGTGATTGCAAGATCAGTATAACCATTTATCGCAGTAAGTAAATTATTAAAATCATGTGCGATACTTCCAGCAAGCCTGCCAATGACTTCCATTTTCTGTGCCTGAAAAAATTGTTTTTGGATTTGATCACGGTCAAATTCTGCTTGTTTTTTTTCTGTGATATCCCTACCTACTGCCTGATATCCCAGGAAAAGATTTTTATCATCAAACATCGCTCGATAGGACCAATCTATCCACTTCACAGATTGATTGGATAGTCGTGTTTTGATTGTTTTTCTGAGCACAGGTTTTTCTGGTGATAATTCCTTTTTCAATTGAGAAAAGATCTCTTTTTCTTTTTTGTCATCACAATCCAGAAATTGTTTTCCGATCAAATCTGGGGTATCACAATCGCGAAATCTGGCATAGGATTTATTAAGAAAAGTAATTTTACCTTGCTCGTCAAACCGGATAATGAATTCACTTTGATCTTCCACAACAGCTCGATATTTGGCTTCACTTTTTTTTATTCTTTTCTCCATCTGATGATGATAGAGTGCCATTTCCATATTTGCCTGTAATGTCCTTCTCTCAAAAGGTTTGACAATGTATCCATAGGGAGTTGTCACTTTTGCTTTTTCCAGAAAATCATTATCGGCATAGGCAGTAAGATATATGATCGGAACATCAAGCTGTTCTTCGATCTTGTGAGCTGTTTCAATCCCATTAATAACGCCGGCCAGTTCAATATCCATCAAAATTAGGTCAGGATGATCATTCTGAATATTTGCAACGGCATTTTCGCCTTTACGATAACTATTGACCACGGAATGACCCAGCTGATCCAATGTTTCTGCAATATCCAAAGCGATCAACTGTTCATCTTCGATAATAACGATTTTATTTTTTTTCATAATCTACCTATTGATTTTTCAAGTTAGATATGCTCATTTTATGGTCAATAATTTATTTAGAAAAAAAGCCGCAACGAAAAGTTACGGCTTGCAAATGGTTGGGCCGGGAGGATTCGAACCCCCGAATGCAAGGACCAAAACCTTGTGTCTTAACCACTTGACGACGGCCCACAAATCCTATTTAAACTGGCGGAGAGGGAGGGATTCGAACCCTCGGTAAAGTATAACCCCTACACACGCTTAGCAGGCGCGCACCTTCAACCAGCTCGGTCACCTCTCCTTTCGTGATAAAGATCTCTGGCGGAGGATGAGGGATTCGAACCCCCAAGGGCAAAGCCCGGCGGTTTTCAAGACCGCTGTCTTACCAATTAGAACTAATCCTCCAAAAGGAATTGAACAAATAATTTTTTACTACTTTCAATGTCAAATCATTTTATCGTAAAAATACAGAAGAACTTCATCGAACAATTTTGTTTAATGTTATCTGCCATTAATGTGAACTATGATGTAAAACTCTATTTATTATTCTATTTTCACTTTTTCAAGTGTTTCTCTATCATTATAAAAAACCAAAAAAAGCCTTCGTCACCGAAGGCTTTTCCAACTAAATTGAGAGAATTTAGACAACGCCTTGATCTACCATCGAATCTGCTACTTTGATGAATCCAGCAATATTTGCTCCATTCACGTAGTTCACGAAATCTCCATCTTTTCCATATTCAACGCATTGCTTGTGAATATCTTTCATAATGTTATGTAGTCTTTCATCGACATCCTCACGTGGCCAACTCAAGCGCAAACTATTTTGCGACATTTCCAGACCGCTTGTAGCAACTCCTCCAGCATTTGCAGCTTTACCTGGACCATAAAGAATTTTATTTTCCAGATAAGTTTCGATCGCTTCTGGAGTAGAAGGCATATTAGCACCTTCAGACACACACATACAGCCGTTTTTCACCAGAGTTTTTGCTTCTTCGCCATTGATCTCGTTTTGGGTAGCAGCTGGAATAGCCACATCACATTTGATGCCCCATGGTCTTTGTTTTTCAAAATATTCCACGCCATATTCTTTGGCATATTCTTTGATGCGACCGCGTTTCACATTTTTCAGTTCCATCACGTATTCCAATTTTTCTTCATCAATTCCGTCAGGATCATAAATAAAGCCAGAAGAATCAGAAAGAGTGACAACTTTTCCACCTAATTGATTAACTTTTTCGGTGGCAAATTGAGCAACATTTCCTGAACCTGAGATTGTAACTTTTTTTCCTTCAAAAGCTTCGCCTTTTGTTTTCAGCATTTCTTCAGCAAAATAGACAGCGCCATATCCCGTAGCTTCAGGTCTGATAAGGCTTCCACCCCAGTTCAATTTTTTCCCTGTGAGCACGCCTGTAAATTCATTGCGCAGTTTTTTATACATTCCAAAAAGATAGCCGATCTCGCGTCCGCCGACTCCGATATCGCCTGCAGGAACGTCAGTATTTGGTCCAATATGACGGAATAATTCGCTCATAAAGCTCTGGCAAAAACGCATCACTTCATTATCTGATTTTCCTTTAGGATCAAAATTTGATCCGCCTTTTCCACCACCCATAGGCAGAGTTGTCAGACTATTTTTGAAAACCTGCTCAAATCCGAGAAATTTCAGAATGCTCAGATTTACGCTTGGGTGAAAGCGAAGACCACCTTTGTAGGGGCCGATTGCACTATTAAATTCCACACGAAATGCACGATTAACTTGCACTTCACCATTATCTCTGACCCAGGGAACGCGGAACATGATAACTCTTTCAGGTTCGACGATTCTATCCATGATAGCGGCTTCTTTGTAAATTGGATTGGAATCATAAACGGGCCAGATCGATTCGACAACTTCCTTAACTGCCTGCAGAAATTCCGGTTGTGACGGATTTCTTTCTTCTACTTTGTTCATAAATTCTTTGAACGACATAATTACCCCTTTATCTTTTTTTTTATAACGTCGGAAAATCTTCAAATTCTGATTTTGCTGTCAAGAAATAATGGTAATTTTTTACACTATGAATAATCCTAAATAGATGTTTTTTCAACCAAGCTGAAAAGTCATGTTAGCTGATATTTTTGCATTCTTCGGATCAAAGAATGACGCGAGATTCCCAATAACTTTGCGGCTTTTGTTTGATTTCTTCTGGTTCTGTTCAGAGCTGCTTTGATCAATTCTATCTCATTTCTTTCCAGATCAAGATCAGATTGATCCATCTTTGGCGCAGATCGATGAGAACAATTCAGAGGAAAATGACTTTTTTCTAATAATGAAGAATCACAAATGATCAAAGCACGTTCGGTCAGATTTTTAAGCTCTCGCACGTTGCCCGGAAAATCATAATGTTTCAGTTCAGAGATCAAATTGGAAGCGATATCTGGTGGTGTTCTGTTGATCTTTTGAGAAAAAGTTTTGATGAAATGCTTCAACAATGGTTCAATGTCGTTCAGTCTTTCTCTGAGAGGTGGAATCTCGATCAAAATTGTGTTCAAACGATGGTAAAGATCAAGTCGGAATTTTTTTGATCCAACTAATTGTTCCAGATTGTGATTGGTCGCAGCCACGATGCGAATATCCACTAAGAATTCCTTATTTTCACCGATCCGTTTGATCTTTTTTTCTTCCAGAACTCTGAGTAGTTTAGCTTGAAGATTGACCGGCATATCAGCGATCTCATCAAGAAATAGAGTTCCGCCATCGGTTAATTCAAAAAAACCTTTTTTATCTTGAATTGCTCCAGTAAAAGAACCTTTTTTATGTCCAAAAAATTCACTTTCCAGCAAAGATTCAGGAATAGCAGAGCAATTTACTGGAAAAAAATTCTGGTTTTTACGTGGACTTGCAAAATGAATTATACGTGCAATTATTTCTTTTCCAGTTCCGCTTTCACCAGTGATGAGCACATTCACATCTTTATATTTTGCGGCGTTCAGCGCCAGATCGAGAACTTTTTTTATAGATATACTTTCACCGATAAAATTTCTCTCGATCTTGTGTTCCAATTCCATTGAGATCAAAGAATTTCGTGCCGCAGCATATTGCAATTCTTTTTGCATTTTGATGAATTTGCTGGTGCGCTTGATTGCGATGATAACGTCCAGATGACGAAAAGGTTTCCTCAAAAAATCGATCGCACCCAAGCGCATTGACTCGATCACTGTATCCATATCACCGTGTCCAGTCATCATGATCACTTCTAACGCAGGATATTTTCTTTTTACATTTTTTAGAAATTCAAGGCCATTTGTCTTTCGCAGGCGAATATCCAGAATTAGAATATCGATTTTTTCTGCTGCTAATATTTCATTGGCAACACTAATCTCATTGGCAGTTTGAATAAAAAAATCATTTCTCTGCAAAAATTCACTCAATTCCTCTGTAGTGCGTTTTTCATCATCAAATATCAGAATCCGCAAATTTTTCATAATTTTCCTTTTTTGATCTTGATCGTGATTTTAGTTCCTTTGTTTGATTCACTTTTCACCAAAATATTTCCACCCATTTCGGAAACAATACTCGAAGCAATAGAAAGTCCCAGGCCGGTTCCTTTATCCTGCTTTTTGGTTGTGAAAAAGGGATCGAATATTTTATGGATATTCTCTTCAGGAATTCCTATCCCGTTATCGCTAAATTCCATAATCACAAAATTTTTCTGGTAAAAAGTATTGATCTTCAATTTTTTTCTGAAATTTCCATTGGCAAAATTTTCCTGTTTTTCGACGGCAAATTTCCCATTGGAAAGCAGGATCAAAACAACTTGTTCAAAACGATAAACATTTCCCAAGACATCAGGCAACTTTGGATCGAGATCGATCTTCAGATCAATGCGCTGATTGGAGTATTGTTCTTTGATCATATTAACAGCATTATTAATACTGCTGTTTATGTTAAATAACACTTCTTTTTCATCAGTCTGTTTGCGGGAAAAAGTTCTGATGTGATCAATGATACGCTTCATGCGATCGATATCTTCAAAAATGCGTTCCGTTTTCTTTTGCAGATAATTTTTATCTGCGTCGTCTTCTTCTAAAGCCAGCGCCATATTATCCATAGAAAAAGCGATGCTATGCAAAGGTTGATTGATCTCGTGAGCTATCCCAGCTGCAAGTTCACCAAGTGCAGCAAGTCTTGATTGTTCGATAGCTTTTTGTTCTTGTGCTCTGCGAGTTTTTACTTCCATCTCCACTCGATTTTCCAGATTTTTGTTTAATTCGTTCAATTTTTTCTGGATGATCTTTCTTTTTTCGATCTCGGATCTTGCTCTACGATACGAGAAAAAGATGATCATTGCCAGAGCGAGAATGATGATGAAGCCAACGATAAAAGTAAATTTCAAGATTCTATTTCGACGCAATTTAATTTTATGGATCTCAGATTTTTTTTTTAATAATTCGATCTCTTTCCCTTTTTTCGTGGTTTCATATTTTGTTTGGAGCTCTTGAATCGCAGCAATTTTTTCTTGATTGAAAAGCGAATCATTCAAAGAAATATAGGAATTCAGATAGTCACAAGCAACAGCAAAATTTTTGTTCTGCTCATTATGAATTGCTAAATCCCGATAGCATTGAAGGAGATGTTGTTTTGATCCGATTTTCTTGGCCAATTTCAAACTTTGATCAAGATATTCTGTGGTAAGCTCGTTATCTCCTATGGCATTATAGACAGAAGCAATATTACCCAACGTGTGCATTTGTCCTCTAAGGTCCTTGATCTCGCCTTTGATCTGTAGTGATCTTTTCATATATTCAAGTGCTTCAGAATATTTGCTCTGCAGATAATAGATATAGCCGATATTATTGAGATTGAAGGATATCCAACTATCATTTTCCATTTCTTCGTTCAATTCCAAAGCTTGAAAATAAAGTTCCAAAGCCTTTTGATATTTAGCCTTGAACAAATAAATTGTTCCAATATTATTAAGAGAGCCAGCAATTCCTCTTTGATAATTGATTTTCTTTCTAATTTCTAAAGCTAAATAATAGTATTCCAAAGCTTTATCATATTCTTCAATAAATTTGTAGGTGCTGCCGATCCGATTCAAGATCAAAGCAACATTAGTGGAATCTGCGATCTGCTCAAAGATATCAAGAGCTCTGGAATAATATTCGTTTGCTTCCAGATAATTTCCCTGTGATTGATTCACAAATCCAATTTCTGAAAATAGATCTGCTGATTGATATTGGTTCTGATGTTGTTGAAAACGATACAAAGCTATCTCGTAATTTTCCTTAGCATCATCATATTTATCCAACTTGAAATAAAATTTACCCAAACGCTTATAATAGGTTGCTATTGGTATTTCTGGGTCTTCCTTTTGTAAAAGTGAGATCAGTTCTTTCAAATGTTCCACAGCTTTTTCATATTGATTTGTATCAGCATATTCTTCGATCAAATTATGTAGAACTTCAATCTTGTCTCTTGCTGGGCGGGATGTTATTGAAAAAGATAGACTATCAATATTTGATTCCAAATGCACTATGCAACCGCAGAAAATTAGCAAAAATAATAATTTATTCAATGATAGCTCCCTGATATCTTGTTTCCACTGTGGGAAAAAATTAAATCTCTAATTCATATTTATCCGATCCAACCTCATAAAATTGCACGATCAGGCAGAACTGGAGCTTTAGAAAAATTTTCTGTGAAACTGGAAATTATCCTGCTTACTAATGATATTTTTTATCCAGATCTAATACAAGATCTTCGCAACTTTTTCAGCAATATATTCAATATCTTTTTCAAATATTGTTTTCAAATCAAGATGAATTGCGCCCTCACGGAGAATTGTCAAGATAGGTTTTTCAAGTTTTAGTAATTGGAAAAAAATTTCTTTGGCAGAAAGTTCTGCTGGCAATTTTTCCAATCGTATAACTTTTGTGGTCAATTCAAGCTTTGGCAGTGAACCGCCGCCCACTTTTGCCTTATCATTTTTAACGGAAAAATCTATCTCATATTTTTTAAAAGCAGCAGCCATTTTCTGAGAAAGATCATCAAGTTCATTTTCTTCGCGAGCCAGCAATTGGAAAAGAGGAATTTCCTGAGAAACACAATCGTGAAGATAAGAACGCATCACGGCAATCAAGGCAGATATCGTAAGCTTTCCCACTCGTAATGCTCTCATCATTGGAGCTTTTGCCAATTTTTCAATGTATCTTTTCTTTCCACAAATGATTCCGGCTTGTGGTCCGCCCAATAATTTATCGCCACTGAAACTGACAAGATCGACGCCATTTTCTAAGGCTGAAAAGACGTCAGGTTCATCTTTGAGAGGTAAATTTGCCGGTTTTCTCAACAAACCTGAACCCATATCAAAAAAGAAAAGAAGATCGTTTTTGTGAGCCAGTTCTGCCAGTTCTTTCAATTCAGTTTCTTCAGTGAAACCGCCAATGAAATAATTTGATTTGTGTGCCTTCAAAATGATCTTCGTATTGGAAGTGATCGCGCGCTGATAATCTTCCAGATTTGTGCGATTTGTGGTGCCAACCTCGACCATTTTCGCTCCACTTGCCCGCATGATATCTGGGATACGAAAAGAACCACCGATCTCGATCAATTCTCCTCGTGAAATAATGACTTCAGCATCTTCGCCAAAAGTTTTCAGCACAAGCATTACAGCAGCGGCGTTATTATTTACCACGAGTGCATCTTCTGCTTTTGTAATTGCTTGCAATAGATTTGATATATGAATATTTCGTTGTCCGCGTCTTCCCCGCTCCAAATCAAATTCCACATTGGAATAATTTTCGATTATTGGTTGTAATTCTTTCAGAACCTTTTCTCCCAAAGGTGCTCTTCCCAGGTTCGTGTGTAAAATTATACCGGTAGCATTTACAACAGGTTTCAAAGAAGATCGAGTAATTTTTTCTATGATCGATTTTATCTTGGAAAATCTTTGATGTGATGAAAAAGAAGTATTTCCTTTTTGAATGTAATTCCTTTCTTCAGACAGGATAGTTTGGATAGCATATTTGCAGAGATCTCTTCCGAATTCTTCGATCGAATCTTGTAATTCTCTGCTTTGTAATATCTTATCAACTGCTGGCAATTTTCTTAGTTCTTCGTTCATTATTTTAATTTCTGTTTTCATTTTTCAGAATATAATTTTCTCTGCTGCTCGATCAGTTTTGCAATCGATTCTCTGGCATTTTTCAACATTTCTTGCAGCATTTTGTCATCGAAGGTTTTTCCTTCTGCTGTGCCTTGGATCTCTACAAATTCACCACTTTCTGTCATCACAATATTCATATCAACGTCAGCTTGTGAGTCTTGTTCATAATCAAGATCAGCGATCACTTTGCCATTTTGGAAACCAACGCTGATCGCCGCTACCAATTCGATTAGCGGATTTTCATCGATCAATTTTTCTTTCAGCATTTTTTGGAAAGCATCATAAAGAGCGACGCAACCGCCAGTTATCGAGGCTGTCCGTGTTCCGCCATCAGCTTGGATCACATCGCAATCAATGATGATCTGATAGCCAGGAATTTTAGTCAGATCAACGACAGCTCGCAAAGCTCTGCCGATCAATCTTTGAATTTCTGCAGTTCGACCCGTCACTTTAGAGCGTTCGCGCCGAAATCTTTCATTAGTAGCACCTGGCAGCATGCTGTATTCAGCCGTGATCCAACCTTGCGCTGGTTCTGCATTCCGTAGAAAAGGAGGAACTTTATCCTGGATAATCGCAGTGCAAATAACTTTTGTTTTACCTTGCTCGATCAAGACAGAGCCAGCAGGATGCAATAAATAATCTTTAATAATTTTTAAATTTCTCATCTTCATTAACCTCATCTGACAAAAAATTAAATTCCAAATTTAACTGTCAAGAATTGCTCTTTGAATTTTCTTCAATTTAATTTAATCCTGTTTTTTTGTTGACACTCAGAATTCCAATCCTAAATTAAATCTATGAAAAAAAGTACAAGGAATCGAATTAACTTTTTCGAAAATCGTAAAAAAAATCAAATAAATTGGAGGTTTATATGAAAGAACAAGTTTCCTACAGCGCGATTGGAAATGAACTTATCCACGAACTTCGAGATCGATTGAACAATGCCGAGAATATTTCCGATATTCGTAATAGTTTCTCCTACACTGTTATTGGTCTGCTTTCACAAGCTTTTCAAGAAATGGATGTCGATGCTGACGATGTAAGTTTTCATCCAGACAAAGAACAGCATTTTCAGATCAGCGATCGGGTAATGAAAGATAAAAATTTCCACGAAAAATGGCAACATTCTGATCTGCCGAATGTTATACAAAAATTTGCTGATTCCGCTTATCACAAATATATTCACACGTGTAAGCATCCAGAAAAAACTAACAAAAAGATACGCAAACCCTAATGTGATTTTCAAATACACAATTGCTCTATCCTCAAAAGGGGTAGAGCTTTTTTTATTCTGCCTTTCTATAACCTGATAAATTTTTTATAAAAATTCATTGCCGATAAAACTTGATCTGCATTTTTTGCAAAAATTTTTTTGGAGGAGATTTTGGAAGAGCTTTTCATCAAAGAAAAGATAGAAAATTTGAGAAAACAGATCGAATATCACAACGAGCGTTATTATCAAAAAGCTGATCCTGAGATCAGTGATTTTGAGTATGATCAGCTGGTGAAAAGATTGCAAGAATTGGAAGAAAAATATCCTCAATATAAAAAAGAAACTTCTCCTACAGATAAAGTTGGCTCCGATCTTAGAGAACAAGGAAAAATCATTCCACACAAAGTCAGGATGTATAGTCTAAATAACGCATATTCGCTGGAAGAAATCAAAAAATTCATCAATGATACGCGAACAAAAAATTTTGTCACTGAGTTAAAGATCGATGGTTTTAGCATTAATCTTTTTTATGATAAGGGAAAACTGCAATATGCGACAACGCGCGGAAACGGTTTTGAAGGTGAAGTAGTTACAACAAACGTGAAAAAGATTAGTTCCATTCCAACTGAAATTGACTATCAAAAACCGATCGAGATCCGTGGCGAGATCTATCTTCCGATCAGTGAATTCCAAAGAATAAATCAAGAAAAGGAAGAAAAAGGAGAAAAACTATTTGCCAATCCGCGCAATGCCGCAGCTGGCACAATTAAAGTGAAAGATAGCTCTATCGTTGCAAAACGAAAATTAAGCTCGATATTTTATACTCTGGGCTATCACAAAGATAACTTCCAAACCGAATTCGATATGCTACAATTTATTTCTAAACTTGGCTTTACAACAGTGATCAATAAAATAGTAAAGGGTTTTCCAGAAATTCAGAAAGAATGTGTGGATTGGGAAGAAAAAAGAGACAAATTGGAATATGACATCGATGGTTTGGTTATCAAAGTGAATGATCGAATTTTACAGAAAAAACTGGGTTTCACTTCCAAATTTCCCAAATGGGCGATCGCTTATAAATTCAAAGCTGAAGAAAAAGAAACGCAACTTGTTGACGTGAAATTTCAGGTAGGAAGAACGGGTGCAATCACACCAAAAGCAGTTCTGAAGCCTGTATTCATTTCAGGAACGACTGTTTCCAACGCCACTTTGCACAACGCTGATGAGATCAAAAGATTAGATCTGCGGATCAACGATTTTGTCTCTGTCATCAAATCAGGAGAGATCATTCCAAAAATTATCAAGGTAAATTACGCAAAAAGATCACGAAATGCAGAAGAGATCAAATTCCCCACACATTGTCCTGTCTGCAAAACTACTTTGAAAAAGGAAAAGAACGGTGCGATCTCCTATTGTCCGAATACCAATTGCCCAGCGCAAGTTCAGCGCAGCATCGAACACTTTGCCTCGCGCGATGCAGTTGATATCGAAGGCTTGGGTGAAGCTGTCGTGAAACAACTTTTAGACAGCAAACTAATCTCCAGATTGCAGGATATCTATCATCTCGATTTTATAGAATTTTCCAAACTAGAAAGACAGGGAAAAAAATCTGCCGACAATTTGAGGAAAGCAATCGAATCTTCCAAATCGCAAGATTTCCATAAAATCCTTTTTGGCTTGGGAATTCGCTTTGTTGGAGCACGCACCTCACGGATTTTGACGCAACATTTTTCAAACATTCACGAAATGATCGATGCAGAAAAAGAACAATTTATGGAAATAGATGAAATCGGTGAAAAGATCGCCCAATCTTTATACGATTTTTTCCACAACGAAAAAAACTTGGAGATGATCGCAGAACTGGAAAAAGTCGGCTTAAATTTCACATCTTCAGAACAAAAACGAGACAATATTTTAGAAGAAAAAAGTTTTCTTTTCACCGGCAGTTTACAGGAATTCACTCGCAAAGAAGCAAAAGAAATCGTCGAAAGATCTGGCGGAAAAGCTATTTCAGCAGTCAGTAGAAAATTGGATTTTCTGGTCGTTGGCGAGAATCCTGGCTCAAAATTATCCAAAGCAAAAAAAATACCCAGCATCAAGATCATTTCTGAAAAAGAATTTAAGGAAATGATAAATTTTTGATATGAAAATTCTAGAACGATATATCCTGAAAGAAAATTTCACACCTTTTGTCATTTCTGTGTTTGTCACGACTTTCGTGATGCTGCTCGATAAGATCATCGATCTTTTAAACCTTATCATTGAAAAACATCTCGATATTTTAACGATCGGCAAAATATTTGGGCTGAGTTTACCTTTTATGTTAGCGCTCACCGTCCCCATGGCGATTTTATTAGCAACGATCATATCTTTTGGCAGGCTTTCGGTCGATAATGAATTAGTCGCCTTTAAATCCTGCGGAATAAATATTTACACTCTGATGCGACCAACAGCGATTGCGGCTCTTTTTATCTCTTTTTTCATGATCTATTTTAATAATGAGATCTTACCAGATACGAATCATCTGTTGAAAAACACAATGATCAAAGCGCATTACAGACGCCCTGCAACTGCTATCGTGCCGGGTTCATTCAATCAATTGAAAGATTACACGATCTTTGCAGGAGAACGCACAGACAACGAGCTTCGGGACATCGTGATCTACAATCGAGAGAAGCAGAGATTCCCACAAACGATCACTGCTAAACGAGGAAAGATTTTCCTTTCTAATGGCGGTAACAGTTTGAAAGCAATTCTTTATGAGGGACAATTGCACAAACGAGACAGCAAAGAACCGAAAAAATATGAACTGACGAATTTCCAACAATTCACTTTAAATCTGCCAGATCTCGGTTATCGCATCAATCAGGAAGGCACAGACTATCGCGGAGATCGTGAACTGAGCTCTGCTGCAATGCAAAAGATCATCAACGAAAAACAGACAGACATTGCTTCTGTTCAGGATAAGATCGCAAAGATCAAAAGCGAAATGACACAATTGGAAAAAGATAAGAAAACCTCATTTTATCGCAAACAAATGAAAGCACATCGCAATAATCTGAATATTAAACAGGACAAAATACGCTCGCTGCAATCAGATATCAGAGAATATCAAGTGGAAATTCACAAAAAATATGCGATCGCTTTTGCCTGTTTCATTTTCGTGCTGATCGGCGCACCAGTCGGCATGATGACAAAAACCAGCGGCGTGGGAATGGCATTTTCCGTAAGTTCGATCATCTTTTTGATCTATTATGGAACTTTGACTTTGGGCGAAGAAATTGCAGATAAAGGAACGATCTCACCTTTTCTGGCAATGTGGATATCAAATTTTCTGTTTGGTGCGATCGGAATTTATCTCATCATTATTTCGGTGCGTGAAATGCGTTTTGTCGATCTGAAGAAATTCAAGAATAAAGTAATTAGATTTTTGAGGATCAATGAAAATATTAGATAGATATATCTTCAGCCAATTCCTCAAAACCTTCCTCATCATTTTGCTTTCTTTTTCTGTTCTATTTCTTGTGATTGATATCTCTGATCGCCTACCAAGACTGTTACGGAAAGATGCTGCCGTGAATGATATTTTACTTTATTTTCTGCTACGCATTCCTTATTTGATGGTGCTTTCTGCTCCTGTCATCATCCTTTTGACAGGACTTTTCGTGATGAACACACTTTCCAAATATAATGAATCGATCGCTATTCGCGCTGCCGGGATCAGCATTTTGAGGATGGTCACACCAATTTTGTGGTTTGGATTTTTCTTCAGCATTTTGATCATGATCTTTGGTGATATTTTCCTGCCAAAAGTCGAAGAATATCGGCAATTTGTTTACACAGAAAAGATCAAGAATATGAAAATCGAAGACAAAAAAATGCGCTCACACATCCATTATCTGGGAAAGGACAACAATCTTTATTATATTGGATTTTTTGACGGTTATCGAAATATCTTGAAAACAATAGACATTTCACAATATGAAGAAAAAAAAGGCAATTTGCAAAGGAAGATCACTTCCACAGATGCTGTTTGGAAAAATGATAAATGGTATTTCCAAAATTGTGATATTCGCAAATTTGAGAATAATATTCTGGTCAGTATGGATAGTTTTGATTCTGTTGTATTGCCCGAAGTCGATGTGACGCCGATCGATTTCGTTAAAAGTGCGAAAGAACCACTTTCAATGAATTTTTTCGAGCTAAAAGAATATATTGAAAGATTGAAGAAAATTGGTGAAAAATATAGCAAGGAACTTGTAGAATTGAATTTGAAAATATCGTTCCCCTTTGCAAATTTGATCATTTTGCTTTTTAGCGTTCCACTGGTCTCCACATCTTCCCGCGGGAAAGGACGTGGAATCGTTTTTGCGATCGGTCTGTTAGTTTGTTTTTTATATTTATCAGCTCTCAGGATCTCACAAAGTTTAGGTTATAATGAAGTATTATCGCCGCTATTTGCAGCCTGGCTACCGAATATTATTTTTGCGAGTGTGGGTATTTTTTTTGTTGTTAAGGCGGAAGTGTGAAATCAGGAAGAAAAAAATCTTTTCAACCACAATTTCACAAGCCATAGAAAATTCTGTAAATAATTGAATTTTTTTGATTGATTGTGTTTTATTTTTAAACTTTGAATCGCAGAATTTAGATTACCTTCAGCTCCGATTAAATTCCAGAATTTGATGAAATCTTTTTCGATCGTCTCTAAGTGGATTTCCATCTTTCTGGATTTATTTTTTAGAAAACAGAAAATGTTAGAATTCACACACTCATAATAATCAGTCGATATCTGCTTTTTTTGTTCTGATGTGACTGTGAATGTTGGAATCATATAGATTCCTTCACAAAAAGCTTTCATGACATTTCCTCTGCCTTTCCATCTTTTAAGCAAACTTGCTACAACTTTTTTCTTTTCCCGAATCAAATGAACATAAAAAGCTTCATCGCCAAATTTTTCGTCCAATTTCCCCAAAAACCAGCTCAAGCGATTATCAGCTTCGATGTGATTATCAGGATAAGCAAATCTTTCTTCACCGATTTTCCCAGCTAATGATTCATGACTCGCCGTAAAATTTTGGATACTTTGACAAGCTTTAACAAAAGTTTTCGAACCAGCTCTACCACTTGTTAAAACAAAAATTCTCATTTTAGATTATCCTTTTTTGCTCTTTCGCAATAAACAATGATATGTCGGAAAGTCCACCTTCTTAATAATGATCTGAACCCAATTTTTTTGGTTACACTTTTCCATTTTTCTTGTTGTTGGATTTTCCAACCCGACTTATTCAAAAGCATTTCTAACTGTCGCGGTTCAAACTCATGATAATGCCTGTCATACTGATCAGTTTCACTCCAATAAGCACTGGCAAACCATAATTTTAATGGAACAGATAAAACTAACTTTTCTGTTTTGATAGCCTGCAAAATGCTAAAGGGATTCACCAGATGTTCGAATATTTCAAAAGCCGTAACAAGATCATAATTTCCATTTTTCACAATTTCATAGTTCAAATCAAGATCAAGGCCTTGAGGAGTGTTGATAACAGTGTATCCTTTCTGTTTCATCAATTCTGACAATGGATTAGCTGATCCTATATCTAATATTTTTTTTGGTGGTGGTACATTTTTAATCAAAAAATTCAGGCTTTTTTCAAATCTTTTTTGGTGTGTTTTATTGTAAATTTCACTAAAACTCATAATAAATTCTCATACATTTCTATCAAAGGTTTTCCGGTTTTTTCCCAATTGAAAAAATTTCTAACGACTTCTTTTCCATTATCACTCATTTTTTGATAAATCCTGCTATTCTCATATAATAAAATTATTTGTTCGGCAAAATCCTTTGCATCTCTATCTTTGAATACCAATCCACAATTTTGTTGCTCGATAAATTTCCTTTGTGCAAGACAATCACTCACAACAACTGGTTTTCCAAAAGCAAGATATTGGAAAATTTTATTGGCATAAGTTGTGTCATGATGAATATTACGATGAAGTGGACAAACACCGATAGTAGAAGATAATATATATGATTGAAGAAATTTTTCATCTTTCCAACCAACGAGATCAATATAATTTGTGTAATGTTTGTTTTTTATAAATTCTTTTAAGATATTATCTTCTTTACTCTTTCCAACAACGATGATCATAATATTGGGAATTTTGGAGATTAAATACTTCAAAGCTTTGAAAACAGTAAGAAGTCCTCTGCGCACACCGGTATCACCAATATACAAGATCGGATAATAATATTTGTATTTCTCTATTATTTCATCATCAATATGATAAGCTTCATAAAATTTTTTCCTGATCGTGTTCGGAACTACGATCATTTTTTGGGCTGCTATTTTTTTTTGAGTCGATAAATAATAGTCTTTAGCTTCATTAGTTACTGTGATAACACGTTCAGCAGCATTTATATACTTTCTTTCAAATTTTTTCCATTTGGAAGGATGAATTAAAATTTTACCCAAAAAAGAATTTACATGTTTGTAAAACTTTATAATTTCAGGACGATTTTCGTGAAGATCAAGAACAATTGGTAAATTAAATTTTTTATTTGCCCAGAAAACTGCTCTTGCAATTCGAATATCGTGAATATGAATAACTTGAATGTGATTATTTTTTAGAAATTGTTTAATACTCCTTTCCATATACAAATGGTAATAGGGAATCGTGTAAGCAAGAGCAGATAAGAGATATAAATATTTTGGTAATCTTTGGCGATATATTTTTAACTCATCGATCTGTTCATTTTTTGGTTGTGAATGTAAATAATCCAGACAAAATAAAAAAACTTCGTGACCATGATATATCAGTGAAATTGCTTCATTTTCAACACGTGGATCAGGTGGAAAGGTTTCATCTAATATCATACCGATTTTCATGATAACAATTTCATTAAAAAATGTTTAAAATAGTTTCGCTACTTTCATTGAATTTTTTCTAATCATTTTATTAATATTTTCTCACTAACTTAATTTTTTTTACTCCGGAGTGAATTTACAGACTTAAATCAAAAGACAACATTCTGGTGTCAATGAAAATTAATGCCTAAAGTTTTTTTCTCTTTTTTGCTAATTAGAATAATTTCCAAATTATTTATTGCCTGATTTATTCCATTTTCTGAAATAACACAAAATTATAAAATAAGATTATTTACGCATTCTATTAGGTTGATTATGAGTAATAATAAAATTTTTAAAAAAGTGCTTGATAAAGCTGTTATGTTGGAAATCTAACCAATGCAGGAACTAAAAAAATCGTTCTGGGATTTCGTTGTCGTGCTGGGATCGTCTTTGCTTTCTATCCCGCTGATGATCTTTTCCGAATCGATCCAGGCAAGATATCTGGGACCAGAGAAATACGGGCAGGTCGCTCTCATCATCAGTGCGATAGCTTTACTTTACATTTTCGGACTCAGTTGGCTGCGATTGTCGATCATGCGCTTTGGCAAAGAAGAATTTCTGCAGAAAGGGCATCTGCGCAGAACAACCACAAGTTTTTTGCTTGTGAGCTTTTTTTCTTTTTTGGTTGTTATTTCTTTGTTCCGGATCTTTCGCAAACCTATCTTCAACTTTCTGGAAATTAGTAATGAAATATATTTTTGGATCATTGCCATCGGCTTGATCTTTACCGCTGCCAAAATTTATATTTTCGAAATTCTCAAAGTCATTCGCAAGATCAAAGAGCAATCTTTCTTGATGCGGTTTGCTACTAAAATTTTTATTGCTTTGGGAATTTTACTTTTTGTCCTGCATATTCTAAAAATCAAGATCATCTACATTATATTCATTTTCCTCTTATCCGATTTGTTTGTTATTCTCATCGGTTTAAACCTGATTAAAAAAGAATATCTCCTACCTTTTGATCTGAATAAAAAGCTTCTGCACAAAATGCTAATTTTTAGTCTTCCTCTGCTCTTTTCCAACTGGTCAAGTTATATCGTTACCTGGATAGACACTTACGTCATTAAATATTTTCTCACTTTGGAAGATGTTGGTGTCTATCAAGCTTCCTACAAAATTTTCAATACGTTACGCTCATTCTTCTTTTCTGCGATCGTGACCATTTCCACACCGATAATAATGGTTTTCCGCACCAAGGATCAGACCTACAAGATCAGCGAGTTTTATTTGAAAAGATTATTGCCACAACTCAGCTTTTTTGCTTTCATTTTTATCGCTTTTTCACTTCTCTTCAGCGATCTGGGATTTCATCTCGTCTATGGAAATGAATTTGATGCATCCATTTTGCCTTTCAAGATCATCATTACGACGCTTCATTTGGGCATGATTTCTTCATTTTTCACAGCGATCAGAGTCAGCTTCGATATGACAAAATTATATCTTTACTTAGGAATTCTTGCTGCAGTTCTGAATTTTGTTCTGGATATTATTCTCGTTCCAATTTTTGGAATTCTGGGTGCAGCTGCTGCCACTTTTCTCGTTTACACGATCAATCCGATCATCTGGTATTTCATCATCAATCGCAAATTCGCTGTGAAAAGAAAATTAGCGCTGTTTTTCCCAATTTTCTCTTGCATCGTTCTTTTCCTGAATACATATTTTACCAATTTTATAGTGCGTTCGATAGGATCCATCATATTGATCATCACTTCTTTTATGATCTCCAGAAATTTTAATCTTTTCCAGAAAAATGATCTTCAGATACTCGAGCAGATCGACATTCCACGATTTGTAAAAAAAGTGTATCAGAATCTGATAAAAATTGCAAATTGATTTTTAAAACAAATTTTCAGTAGTTTCGATAAATACTGAAAAAATATTCTTTTAAAAGCACTTTCAGGCTTGACAATAAAATCGACAGAAAAATTTTAGCAAACGATTCATTAGATAAAAAAGGAGGTGACATTTAGTGCCAAAAATTGTTGCAAAAGATGGTGAATCTTTCAATGTGACGCTAAAGAAATTCAAAAAAGCGTGTGAAAGATCTGGTTTATTATCAGACATCAAAAAGAATAAATTTTATGAAAAGCCCAATATCAAACGTCGAAGAAAGATCAAAGAAGCCAAACGTAAAAGAATCAAACTTTTACGAAAAAGACATAGATATAACAGGTAAGGAAAATGAAAAATGCAGTGAATGAAATGATTGCAGAGCTGCAAACAGAATCTATGCGAGATATGGGCAATGTGATGAAAAATTTGAATGAAAAATTTGACTCACAGACAGCTGGTAAAGCACTCGGATCTTTGGTAAAAGAAAGATTACAAAACTAAGTGGTGACTACAAATTTCATTTATTTCGGGGGAGATCAGAATATCTCCCCTTTTTTAATCTGAAACAGTTCAGCTAAGGAAAATTAATATGCATATCCTCGATATTATTCTGGGAATATTTCTTTTGTTTTTTGTGTTAAAAGGATTGCATAATGGATTTATCAAAAGCGTTATCAATCTTATCGGCTTGATCGTGATCGTTTTCGTGATCTCAAAATTGGGATATCTGGTCAAAGATGGTCTGATGAACCGATTTGGTTTAGGTGAAGTGGCTGCCACCATCATATCTTATCTCTTGATCGCGATCCTTATTTTTTTCATAGCACAGATCGTGATAAAATTTGTCCATATGATTTTTAACGTCCTCCGTTTGGAGTGGCTGGATAAACTATTGGGAATGGTATTCGGGCTGCTGAATGGTGGTCTGATCATTGCAATAATTTTGCTTTTGATCAATCTTTCGCCTTTTGCCATGGAAGTAACTGAATTCACAAAAGATTCTGTGATAGTGGATTATGTACAAAATGCTACTGAAACTATGAGCATCAAATACAAAAATGTCATCACAGAAAATAATGATATCAAAAAAAAGATCCAAAATATCGAAAAAACGATCAAAGAAGCCACTGAGAAAGTCGAACAGGAATTTCGAGATAAGATAAAAAAATAATGAATTCGAGAAGGCAATTAGAATTTGATAAGATCATTGATCTTTTAAAACAGGATTGTCATTCCAAATTAGGCGAAATGCAGGCAGAAAAGATCGCACCACTCATCCAGAAAGAAGAGATCGAATATCGCCTTGAACTCACTTCTGAAATGCAGGAATTGTTGATGAACAATGTTTCCTATAATTTTGAGAAAATCAGTCAGATTGAACAACTGCTGTTAAATTTCAAACACCACACGTATAATTTTGAAGAATTTCAAAAGATCCATTTCAATATTTCCACAGCAAATCGCATCGAAAAAGAATTTGACGAGCAAGATGATTTTCCCAATTATCTCAATTTGATAGAAAAACTCCAAAAATTAGCAGATCTGGAAAATAGATTTAATAAAATTTTTACACCAGAAGGCGAGATCAATGATAATGCTTCTCCCGAACTTGCAATTATCCGCCGAAGAAAAAGACAATTGAAGAGAAATATTATTGATGATCTCAATCAACATTTGAAAGATCTGAAACGAAAAAATTTCCTTCAGGATGAGATCATCACTCAACGCGATGGCAGATATGTTCTTCCTGTAAAAGAAGGTTCGGCCTCGTTCGTAAAAGGAATCGTGCACGGACGATCTGCCAGCAAAGCTTCAGTCTTTTTGGAACCAGAACAGATCGTTGCTGTCAATAACGAATTAGACCTTACTCATGGAAAAGAAAAGCAAGAGATTTTCCAGATAAAAAAAGAATTTACAGCACAGATTCTGGCTTCCAAAAAAACAATTCTGGAAAACACTAAAATACTGGAAAAATTGGATGTATTCTTCGCACTCGCTCGCTTTGCCAATCGCCTGCAATGCCACAAACCGAAGATCATTTCTAAACCACAGCTGAAATTGATCTCTGCTCGTCATCCTCTTCTTATCAAAAATTACAAAAGTATAAAAAAAGTGATCCCTTTCGATCTGGAATTGGGAAAAGATTTTCGTTTGCTCCTGATCTCCGGACCTAATACCGGTGGCAAAACTGTGACTTTAAAAACGGTTGGGATACTAACTTTGATGGCTCTTTCAGGAATTCCCATTCCAGCTGAAGAAGAAAGCGAGATCGGCATCTTCACCAGTTTTTTTGCTGATATCGGAGATTATCAATCTTTGGAAAATTCTTTGAGCACCTTTTCTTCTCATATCAATAATATCGATCATATGTTGAAAAGAGGAGATAAAAGATCCTTGGTTTTGATTGATGAGATCGGAGCGGCAACAGATCCTGAGCAAGGCTCTGCTCTGGCGCAAGCAATTCTGGAAAATATCACTGAAAGAAAATGTGTCGGCGTGATCACAACGCATTACACAGCACTCAAGGTCTTTGCTGAAAAAAATGAAAATTGCCAAAATGCTGCAATGCAATTTGACCCCAAAAAACACATTCCAACCTATCATTTCAAATTAGGTTTACCTGGAAATAGCTTTGCGATCGAAGTTGCATCAAAATTGGGCATGGATCAAATAATCATCTCTCGTGCAAAACATTTGGCTGGCGATCAAAATATCGAATTGACTGAGTTACTAAAAAAAATTACTTCTGAAAAAAAAGAACTCGCTCGTCAAAATTATCAATATAAACTGAAAACAGCTCTGCTCAAACAAAAAATCGACGAATATGAAAAAAAAATGATCGCACAGGAAAAAACGGCAAAGGAGATCAAAAAGAAGACAATTCGAGAAGCACGCTCTTATTTAACAACGATGCAAAAAGAATTGACCAAAGAGATCGACGAACTGCAGAAGGAAAACAGAAAAAATAAAAAGGAAAAATTAAAGCAAACCTTCCAGAAAATATCTGCAGAAAATAAAGAACTGAAACACCAGGAAGATGATCTGACTGGAATCCAACACAAAAAATTAAAAGAAATAAGAATCGGACAAAAAGTTTGGATTAAAGATATGGATGTAGAAGGTGAGATCATCGAAATTGCAGAAGATCAGATAAAAGTCGATCTGAATGGCATCGTTCTGACAACACAGCAGGACAACCTTTTGCAGGTAAATGAATTAGAAGAAGGTATTCGAAAGAAAAAAGTGAGAATCCCCCCAAAACACGTCGCAATGGAATTGAAACTTCTCGGCTATCGTTTTGAAGAAGCGATCCCGGAAATTGATCGTTTTTTGGACAATGCGATATTTAATGGCTTGAATAAAGTCCGGATTGTGCACGGTAAAGGAACAGGTGCACTTCGACAAAAGATCCGAGAATATTTGCGAAAACACCGCAATGCTGAAGATTTTTATTCGCCAGAGCCACTAGCTGGTGGGAATGGCGTGACAATCGTGAAACTGAAGAGTTGAAAAAAAAATGGATCAATCAACGATCAATGAAATCCTGGAAAAAACAAATATCGTGGATGTGATCGGAAACTACATTCCGCTGAAAAGGTCTGGCTCAAATTATAAAGCGCTTTGTCCTTTTCACGATGAGAAGACACCATCTTTTCTGGTCAGCGAGAAAAAACAGATATTCAAATGTTTTGGTTGTGGAAAAGGTGGTAATGCGATCACTTTCGTGCGAGATTATGAAAAGATATCTTTCTTCGAAGCTCTGCAAAAACTTGCTCATCAGGCTGGAATTCCGATCAAAGATCATAAACAAAAAAAAGTTGTTAATTCAAAACGAGAATTACTCTTGAAGATCTACGCTTTAGCTGAAAATTATTATCAGCAGAATTTAGAACAGCACGGAAAACATGTGAAAGAATATTTGAGAAAAAGAAAAATATCAAATGAAACCATCAATAAATTCGCTTTAGGTTATGCCCTGAATAGTTACGCTGGTTTAAAAAATTTCCTCATCAAAAATAATATAAACACAAAAATTTTATCATCATCAGGTTTATTCACCAAAAACAATAATGATCTTTTCCGCGAACGATTGATGTTTCCAATTCATGATAATATGGGAAAAACGATCGCTTTCGGTGGAAGAATATTACATTCTGATCAGCAAGGTGGGAAATATGTGAATTCACCCACAACTGCTATCTATAAAAAGGGAAAAGAACTTTATGGTTTGCATCAAACGAAATACGAAATATCCAAAAAAGATGCTGTTTTGATTTGCGAAGGATATACCGATTTTCTCCGACTTTATGAAAATAACTTTCACCATTGTGTGGCAAATTTGGGAACTTCACTCACCGATGAACAGATCAGGCTTTTGAGCAGATACACAAAAAATTTCTTTCTCCTCTATGATGGCGATCAAGCAGGAAAAAATGCTGCGGTGAGAGTGGCTGGAAAGATTGTTCAATCTGGTTATACTGCACGAATTGTGGATTTTGAAAATGAGCTCGATCCAGATAGTTTCTTACAAAAATATTCTTCTGATAAACTCAATGAACTTTTAAGCAAAGCGCCGAATTTATCAGAATTTGTAAAAAATGATCAAATGATGGGCTTGAATGAAAGATCAAAATTGGAAATATTGATCGAGATCCTCAACGATTTTGAAGATAAAATGGCGATGGAATTATTCAGTCGTGAAATAGCTCAAACTTTTCAGATTTCCGAAAATGCTGTGAGAAGAAAGATCAAGCGACGAAGATATGAGAAGAATCCAACTGCACAAAAAAATGTTTCTTATGATAGATTCATTGAAGAGAGCAATCTATTGAAAGCAATATTGCATCAAAAAATAGAGTATAAAAAAGTTGCGCAAGAGATAGATTCAACTTACTATTTAAAGGAAATTCATCGGAAAATTTTTGAATTCATTCAAAAGAACAATAAAAACATAGAAAATATTTCCCGAAATTTGGAGCAGATAGAGGATGATTTATTGAAAAATATGATAACACAAATGATATTTTCAGTGCCGCCAGAATCGGAGCCAGAGGAATATATTCGCACTATGAAGGTCAGAAAACTGGAAAATGAACTCAAGCAGATCAATCAGAAAATCAAAACAGAACCCAATAAAAAGGAATATTATTTACAAAAAATTGAGATTCGAAATAAGTTAATGAAATTAAATAAAAAAGTTGTTACCAAAACAATTTATTAGGAGTTTCAATGCTAAGTTATAACGAATGTATTAAAAAATTGATTCAATTGGGCAAAAAAAATGAAAACTTGCTCACTTTCAAGCAGATCAACAACATCCTTCCTAACAGCCCGATCTTTCTCGATAAAATTGAAGATATCATTGAAGAAATTGTGGACAAAGGGATAGAATTGATCGATGAAACCCAAAGAAGCGTGACTAAAAGAAAAGTCAGTCTAAAAAAATCTCGTGTCACGAAAAAATTCCGAAACAAAAGATATTACGATGATCCTGTTCGTATGTATCTTGGTGAAATGGGACGTGTTCCTTTATTGGATCGAGAAGGTGAGGTCAGGATCGCCAAAAAGATCGAAGCTGGACAAAGATACGTCAATAAATACATCTTTATGTGCGGTAGCACCTTGCGAGAAATGAAAAATTTCCTGCACCGATACAAAGAAAAAAGAGTCAAGATCGATCATATCTTCAAAATCGAATATGGCACCTGGATGGATAAAGCTCAGGAATCAACGTTGATCAATAAATTCGAACAAGTCATTCGCCAAGCAGAAATAATGTTCAATGAAATCGGTGAAATTGTCGATAATAGCGAACTGGATGAAAATGGAATTCCGCTACAACAAAAAGAACTGGAAAAACGCCGTAAAGAACTAGTCGAATTATTTAATTCTCTCACCTATAATGAAAAGTTGTTAAAACGAATGGTCTATCGCATCAGAAGTTTGGTAGATAGGATCAAAGGTAGCAAAAAAACTATCAAGCATCTTTCCAAAATTAGAAAATATTCGATCGATGAAATTTGCTCTTACGGAAGAAAAGCAAACAAATCAGAAGAAGAATATCAAGAAGTTTATCAGGAAACTAATATTGAGCCAAGTGTCTTTGTTGAAACTCTGCGAAAGATAAAAAATGCAAGACGAAAAATCCGTCGTGTAGAATTAGAAGCAAAAATGACTGCCGATGAAATGATCGATCTTCTGGAGGAGATCACGCGCGGCGAAAAAATGAAAGAACGTTCCAAAAATGATATGATCGAAGCAAACGTGCGGCTGGTCGTGAGCATTGCAAAACGCTATAACAATCGTGGATTGGATTTTCTAGACCTGATCCAGGAAGGAAATACAGGTCTGATGCGCGCTGTCGAAAAATATGACTATCGAAAAGGCTTCAAATTCAGCACTTATGCTACTTGGTGGATCAGACAAGCGATCACACGTGCGATTGCAGATCAAGCACGCACCATCAGAATTCCTGTGCATATGATCGAAGCGATCAACAAGGTGAAAAGAGCCAGTCGAAAATTATTGCAAGAATTGGGACGAGAACCCTATCCTGAAGAAATCGCTAATAAAATGGATATCGCTGTCGATAAAGTGAAAAGTATTCTTTCCATAACAAAAGAACCAGTATCTTTAGACAAACCTATCGGTGATGATGATGAAGATAGTATGCTGGGCGATTTTATCGAAGATAGAAGCACAATATCTCCAGAAAGAACTGCAGAAAGAAATCTATTGAAAAAACAAGTAGATGATGTCTTGAAAACACTTTCTTCGCGTGAAGAACGTGTGATACGATTGCGTTTCGGAATTGATGACGGATATCATCGAACTCTGGAAGAGGTAGGAAATATTTTTGGAGTGACCAGAGAGCGCATTCGTCAGATCGAAGAAAAAGCTTTGATCAAGCTACGTCATCCCACTCGCAGCAACATTTTATTAGAATTTATCAATAATTTTAATGTGAAATAAATAACTTTCGATTGAGCGCTGAACGAGGAAATTCTTGACAGTTAAAAGGCAAATTTTGTTTTGAAATGCAATATTTTTATAAAGAATTAAAAATGATCTGGGGCCTATAGCTCAGTTTGGTAGAGCTTCCGGCTCATAACCGGACGGTCAGGGGTTCGATTCCCTTTGGGCCCACCATTTTAAAAAAAGTCGCTGAAAAGCGGCTTTTTTATTTAAGAATCACCAGTTAAGAATTACAAATTATTACCTTACTGTCTTCGTGGTTGTCGTCTAAGATCTGAAGTTTGAAATCTGACATCTACTTTTTTAGCTCTTGGAAGAAATGAGTGGATAAAGTAAAAAAGATTGTTGAATAAAATCAGGTTTTATTTTTTTACTTTTAAAACAAGAGAGGAAAAGATGTAAAAAGATTTATTTGAAAGAGCCCTTCACATTAAATCAAACTGGTACATTAAAGAAATAGAATTTAATGAATTTGAAAAACAGCTAACAGTTTTTGTCGATTATAAAAAAGGCAGCAAATTAACCGAAATTTCGAACTATCGAATTTGGGAATTTTTGAAAAGATATGTAAATGATACACTTGAAGTATCTGATTATGCATCTTTGGAAATAGTGGGAGTTGATGAGACATCTTTTGGAAAAACACAATTATGTAACTATTTTCGTTGATATTAAAAAAAGAAAGTCGTCTTTATTATGTAAGGTAAATCTAACAAAAATGCTGCCTGCTGATAAAATAATTTTATTTTTCAGCAAGACATTTTGTTTCATTATACTCAAAAACCAACAGCTAATAAAAAAAGCCCCACTCAAAGCGGGGCTTGCTAAGTTTTTTTTAGCATTTAACTATTTATCAGCAACCGCAGCTTGCGCAGCAGCCAAACGAGCGATCGGCACGCGATATGGAGAACAGCTAACATAATCCATACCGATTTTGTGACAGAATTTGACTGAACTTGGTTCTCCCCCATGTTCTCCACAAATTCCTACTTTTAAATTTGGATTTGTTCCGCGTCCGCGTTTAGTTCCCATTTCGACCAATTGTCCGACGCCTTCTTGATCCAGGATTTGGAAAGGATCATGTTTCAGAATTCCTTTATCAAGATAGATCGGCAAAAATTTTCCAGCATCATCTCGGCTATAACCGAAGGTCATTTGTGTTAGATCATTAGTTCCAAAACTGAAAAATTCGGCTGTTTTTGCTATGATATCTGCCGTGAGAGCAGCTCTTGGAATTTCTATCATAGTTCCGATTTTATATTGAATTTTATCATCTTTTTCTTTAAAAACGACAGCAATTGTTTTCTCAACGATATTCTTCTGCATATCAAATTCTTCTGCCGTTCCAATCAGCGGGATCATGATCTCAGGAATAGTATCAATTCCTTTCTTTTTTAGATTGATCGCTGCTTCAATGATCGCTCTTGTTTGCATTTCTGTGATTTCAGGATAGGTATTTCCCAAACGACAACCACGATGTCCCAACATTGGATTAAATTCGTCCAAAGCAGCTACACGTTCTTTGATCTCTTTGACTGGAATTCCCATTTCTTCTGCCATTTCCTGTTGTCCTGTTTCATCATGAGGAACAAATTCATGAAGTGGTGGATCCAAAAATCTTACAGTTACTGGAAATCCTTTCATAGCTTCGAAGATTTCTTCAAAATCACTTCTTTGCATTGGGAGTAACTTATCCAAAGCCTTTCTTCTACCTTTTTCATCTTCTGCCAAGATCATTTCGCGCACAGCTTTAATTCTATTTCCTTCAAAAAACATATGTTCTGTTCTGCATAATCCGATTCCCTTTGCACCAAATTTTCGGGCAACCAAAGAATCTTTTGGTGTATCTGCATTCGTGCGGACATACATCTTAGTATATTTTTCACAAAGTTCCATCAATTTTCCAAAATCACCACTCAGTTCTGGTGATTTTGTATCGACTTTTCCTTCATAAATTTCTCCAGTTGATCCATTTAAGGAAATCCAATCTCCTTCTCGATAAACTTTATCACCAACAGACAAAGTTTTTTCTCGATAATCGATCTTGAGTGCACCAGCACCAGAAACACAACATTTTCCCATACCGCGGGCAACAACGGCTGCATGCGAGGTCATTCCACCGCGCGCAGTCAGAATTCCATTCGAAACATTCATGCCTTTCAGGTCTTCAGGAGAAGTTTCAATGCGCACCAGAATGACCTGTTTATCATTTGCAGATGCTTTTTCAGCATCGTCTGCGAAGAAAACGATCTGGCCTGAAGCTGCTCCTGGAGAAGCAGGCAAACCTTTTGTGATCACATTTGTATTTTTCAATGCTTCTAGATCAAAGATCGGATGCAATAGTTCATCCAATCTATTCGGTTCGACTCGGTTAAGTGCGGTCTTTTCATCGATCATTTTTTCATCTAACATGTCCATTGCCATTTTCACCATTGCTGTTCCAGTGCGCTTCCCAGTCCTGGTTTGTAATAGCCAAAGTTTTTCATTCTGAATAGTGAATTCCAGATCCTGCATATCTCTATAATGATCTTCCAATTTCTCTTCGATCTCACTGAGTTCTTGATAGATATTTGGCATATATTCTTCAAGAGAAATGAATTGTTTCTTTCTTTCTTCTTCAGAAATATCGGAAGATTTTGCCCAGCGTCTGGAACCTTCCAAAGTGATCTGATGTGGAGTTCTGATACCGGCAACGACATCTTCACCCTGAGCATTGATCAGATATTCGCCATTGAAAATATTTTCGCCAGTTGCTGCATCCCGCGTGAAAGCAACGCCAGTTGCAGAATTTTCTCCCATATTTCCGTAAACCATTGCTTGCACATTCACAGCTGTGCCCCAATCATTGGGAATATTATGGATTTTACGGTAATAGATCGCCCGTTCATTTTCCCAGCTGCCAAAGACAGCTCCGATCGCACCCCAGAGCTGTTCCCAAGGATCTTCCGGAAAATTGTGTCCTGTTGATCTTTTGATCGCTGCCTTAAATTTTGTGACTAATTCTTTCAGGTCATCGACGTCCAATTCGGTATCATAATAAATTTCTTTTTTTTCTTTCACGCTTTCGATGATCTCTTCAAAAGGATCATTAGCATCTTTCGATTCAGGTTTCATTCCCAAAACGACATCGCCATACATTTGCACAAAACGGCGATAAGAATCCCAGGCAAATCGTTCATTATCAGTTTTTTTCGCCAATCCTATGACAGCGTCATCATTCAAGCCGAGATTGAGAACGGTATCCATCATTCCAGGCATTGAAACTCTAGCACCTGATCGCACAGAAACAAGACAGGGATTTTCATCATCACCAAATTTTGTTCCCATTATTTTCTCGATGTTCTGAATTCCTTTCTTTAGATCATCGATCACAAGTTCTTTCGCTTTTTCTTCACCAAGTTCAATATATTCTGAGCACACTTCTGTGGTAATAGTAAAACCTGGTGGAACTGGTACTCCGACCAAATTCATTTCCGCCAGATTTGCTCCTTTTCCACCCAAAAGGTTTTTCATGTCGGTTTTGCCTTCAGCTGTTCCATCTCCAAATAGATAGATTCTCTTTTTAATCATAATTTCTCCTTCGTTATTACAATAAATTTACAATTAATTTTACATAAACATTAATTTCAGAATTTTTTCTTGTGTTATGATGTCAAATGAAAAAGATGAGATAAATTGTGTTAATATTTTGAGCAAAATTCTATTAGACAATGAAATTGTATTTTCATTTTTTGATTTTAGGAGGTAAGATGAATTATCAAAAAATCGATGATGTTTATTTTGTCAGGATTGATCGCAATGAAGAGATTGTATCAGCTCTATCCAAATTTGTAGAAACAGAACAGATTACAGCAGGCAAAATATCTGCTATCGGCGCTGTGAAAGAGCTTGAGATCGGCCTTTACAAAGTTGAATCCCAAAAATATGTATCCAAAAAATTTGAAGGTGATTTCGAGATCGTTGCTTTGAATGGTAACATTGCAATCCAAAAAGGAAAAACGTATCTGCATCTTCATATTGCAGCGGCAGACAGCACACACAAATGCATTGGCGGTCATTTGAATCGAGCTATTGTGAGCGCAACCTGTGAAGTGATCATCCAAAAATTTCCCGCAAAGATCAATCGCAAAAAAGATGATAAGATCGGTTTGAACCTCTTAGATCTGCAAAATTGATTTTTCTATGATAGCAATTTATATTGATCACAAACTCAAAAAGTTTGACAATGAGATAAAATATTCTTTTTCCTTTATTTTCAAGACTTTGGGCTATGAATTCAAATTCGTCACTCAATTAGATCAAATTCTACCAAACGATATATTGATCTATTACACACCAGACGATCTAACGATGAAGGAAACTCATCAGCTCGCTATAAACAGATTATTTTTTCATATTCCAGCTTTTGAAGAATTATTGCAACCAGGCAAAATGACAAAAGCAGAGATCGAAAATTATACACAAGAGATATTGCTTAATAAAAAAATTCCTGTTATTCATAAAAAAATGATCCGCTATCCAATCCAATATTTTAAACAAAAAGAAATATTTATAGCGAAATTCAACTTTGATCTGGTGGGAAATATTTTTTTCCATCTCATAAATTACAATGAAATCGGGAAAAAAAATTATCCGCTACAAGATGAGGATATCTGCTTTTCACAATACCATTTGGTCCCTTTTGTAAACAACCTATTGTGGTTGATGGAAAATTGCATCCAGGATACGATCCAGCAACAAAAAAAATACTTTATCTTGAAAAAAGAATTTTGGCCGCAATCCGAAAAAATCGGTGTCAGCTTTTCTCATTCAATTCCTACTTTGCGGAAATGGACTTGGAAAAAAATCTTTCAAACAAGTCTGCAGGATATTTTTCAGTTCTTTCGCATCAAGATCGTTATCAAAAATTTCCTCAGTATGTGGAAATATATACTCACAAATATCGAAGAATACTGGAATTTTTCTATCATCAATGAACTGGAAAATCTACACGGCGTGAACAGCACTTTTTTCTTTGGGATCACGCTGAAGAATGCTGTCAATTTTGATTATAAGATCACAAATAAAAATATTAAAAATGAAATAAAGAATAATCTGGCTCAAGGTAATGAAATCTCATTATTAGCCTCTGATGATGCAGATTTTAGCAATGTTCTGGCAAGACAGAAAGAAGAACTTTTTTTACTGACAAGTGCCAAAAAGATTGGAATACGCCATTATCTGGATAAATTTGATCCACAGAAAACCACTGAACTTCATAAAAAAAACGGCTTTGATTATGATTCTTCTGAAACCTTTCTGCATCGGCTTGGTTTCAAACACGGCATTGCCTTTCCCTATCATTTGCATCCATTAAAGAGATTCGGAAAAAAATCAAGATTCCAATTTCAAACTCGCTATTTTGAACTTCCTATCTCCTTTTCTGATCATGCTCTCAGGATCAATGATGAAACTTTCCTTCCTGTTGACCAGGCTCAAAAATATTATCACGAGATCATTGAAGCTCTTGAATTCTGCAAGGGCTATCTTCATTTTGATCTTACTGTTGCAAATTTCACTAATATCAAATATTTAAAAGGTTTGTATCGATATATTCTGGAAGATCTGAAAACAAGAAATGCTTTTATCGCTCCTTGTATTGAGATTGCCGATTGGTGGAAAAAACGCGAAAGTGTGGAAATTTCAGAATCTGAAACAGGTATTTTGATCTATTTCCCTGATAGATTTAAAAGGTTTTCCTTCCGCTTGATCGGAGATTTTTCGATCATCTCGATCGATGGTGCAAAAGCTGAGATCAAAGAAAATTTGATAAAATTTATAGATATTCAGCCTGATACAAAAGTTCAGATATTCCTCTCAAAAAAAAACCCTGATGGAAATAATGAATGCGAAACATTTTGATGATCTCTTATTTCGCTCCACCCTATAACATTCCTTCGGCTGTCAGAATTGGAAAATTTGCAAAATATTTACCACAGCATAACTGGCAACCTTTCATTTTAACCGTAAAAGGTCTTCCCTATTATCAAACAGATCCTCAACAATTCAAAGGTTTGAACTATCATAATTTTTTTAAAACCAGATCCTTTGACCCGTTACACTTCCTGAATTTTTTTCAAGATCAGAGAGTGAAGAAATTTCATCGAAGCAACGAAGGATTTG
Source organism: Candidatus Cloacimonadota bacterium (assembly GCA_018400535.1). Taxonomy (GTDB): domain Bacteria; phylum Cloacimonadota; class Cloacimonadia; order Cloacimonadales; family TCS61; genus TCS61. The sequence continues at coordinate 3,656 of JAGYMQ010000009.1, read as the reverse complement.
CAAACAAGATCAAAGCCTGGTTCCCAATAGACGAAAAGATCGGTTGGATGCCTTTTTGCTATCAGACTGGAAAAAAAATTCTCAAAACGCAGGCTATTGATGCAATATTCTGCACCAGCGGAGGAATACATTCGCATGTGATAACTTCCTACCTGCTGGCAAAAAAATATCACAAACCGCTGATCCTGGATATTCGTGATCTTTGGGCAGATCATCCTTTTCTGACTTTTACAAAGATAAATCTACTTATGAATGAATATTGGGAAAAAAAGATCTTCAAATTTGCCAGAAAAATCATCGTGGTAACGCCAGGACAAAAAAAATTCCTCTCAGAGAAATATAAATTCTTACAAAACAAAATTGAGTTGATCACAAATGGTTTTGATCCCGAAGATACTCGACCAGAAACAAAAAAAAATTATGACAGGAAGGAATTGATCTTCACTTTTGCAGGCAGTTTCTACAAAAATCTTTCTCCGCAAATTCTATTGAAAACCTTAGAAAAAAACATTGATTATCCGCTGAAGCTAAGATTTATTGGAAATTTTCGCAATCATTTCTGGAAATTGATCAAAGCTTTTCCTGAACAAAAAAATGTCCAGATCGAAGTGATCTCACGTCAAACAAAAAATTCATTGCATCATTATTTACAAGAATCAGACATATTGCTGATCTTCCTGCCGATCGGGAAAAAATATGATGGGATCTTGACGACAAAATTATTTGATTATCTTCCCTATTACAAACCGTTGTTGGCTTTCTGTTCTCTAAACAGCGATCTGGCTACTTTCATCAAGAAAGGCAAATTAGGTTTTGTTGCCAGCGATAAACAGCAAAGCAACCAAATATTACATCAGATCATCAAGATGCACAGGCTTGGAAAATTAAGTAAATGGTATCATAATGAAGAATTTATCAGTCAATTTACCAGACAAAAAGCCAGCGAAAAATTAGCTGCGATGCTGGAGAAGAACATTTGAAAAAAAAGATATTATTCGCTTCCAACACAGCTTGGAGTTTATTCAATTTCCGTCGAAATCTGATGCAACATTTGGCGCAAAAATATGAAATTGTCTGTCTAGCACCAAAAGATGATTTTACCGAAAAATTACCCTATCAGTTCATTGATCTGAAAATGAACAATCAAAGCACAAATCCATTTCAGGATATTACTCTTTTTTTCCGTCTGCTGCTGCTATTCAAAAATCTGAAACCAGATCTGATATTATCCTACACGATCAAACTGAATATCTATGGCTCGCTTTGCGCTCACATTCTGAAAATTCCGATTATCATCACTGTAGCTGGTTTGGGAACGACCTTCCGCAAAAAAGGAATGTTAGCATTCATCATCAGAAAATTATATCAAGTTGCTCTACCTTTTGCTGATTATATTTTTTTCCAAAACAAGGACGATCAAAAACTCATTTCCAATTTACTGAAACTGAATAATAAAAAAACAGGACTTGTTGCTGGTTCTGGCGTAAATACAGATTGGTTTGTTCCGCAGTCAATGAATTCTGATGAAAAATTTCGTTTTCTATTTTTGGGTAGGTTATTAAAAGAAAAGGGAATTGTCGAATATGTGGAAGCAGCACAAAAAATTCTTAGCCAGGAAAAAAACGTGGAATTCCAGGTTCTCGGTTTTGCTGATGTAGAAAATCCTACTGCTATTTCCCAACAAGAAATAGAAGAATGGGAAAAGGAAAAAATTATCCACTATTTGGGTTCGACGGATGATGTGCGAATATTCATTGCAAAAGCTGATTGCATCGTTTTACCTTCTTATTATGGAGAGGGAATTCCGCGCTCACTTCTGGAAGCTGCCAGCATGGAAAAACCTATCATCACCACAGATAATGTGGGCTGCCGTGAAGTCGTGATCGATGGAAAGAACGGTTTGATCTGTCGTCAAAAAAACGTCCAAGACTTGCAGGAAAAGATGAAAATAATGATGAATTTTACTGCTAGAAAACGGCATAAGATGGGCAAATTCAGTCGAAAAAAAATGCAAAAAGAATTCGATGAAAAAAACGTGATCGCAGAAATTGAGCAGGTTTTGGAGTTTCAGCTAAAAAATAATAATGATCATAAAATTTTGACGGAAAGGAAATAAATATGCATGAAGGTGCGATCATTCGTTCACTTTTTGAGATGGCTACAAAGATCAAAACAGAAGAAAAATTGGATAAGATCGAAACGATAACTGTAATTGCGGGAAAATTCCATCAGATCGTGTCAGAGGTGATGTTCATGCAATTCAATTTGATGAAACAGGAATTCAGTGGTTTCGAAAAAGCAAAATTGATCTTTCAGGAAAAGGAGATCAAAGTGCGCTGTGAAGATTGTGGACATATTTTCCAGATAGATTCACCAGTTTTTTTGTGTCCAAATTGCAATTCTTTGAATACGGAGATCATTTCTGGAAAAGAATTGCATATCGCAAAAATAGAAGGCATCAGAAAATAATATCTTTTTGATAAGAAAATATTTCTGTTATTATCAAATTGATAACTATTATTGAGCTTGATAGAGCAGATGATATTCCGTAATTCCTCATCATCACTGAAAGTAAGATCATTCTCTACAATTCTGGTATGAACGCTGCTATATTTTGCCTAAAAAATGGAGGCAAAAAATGAAAACGAGTTTGATTTTTGTAGTGATCTTTGTTGCCAATTTTTTGGCCGCAAAATGTGATTATCAAAAAAATCACAAATTCCAATCCCCAAAAAAAGAAAATAATTCTTCGATCTCATCTAGTTGTGAATATTCGAAAAATGAACCCTATTTAGGATTGAAATGCAAACAGAATTTTCGACAATTTTTGGAGATAACGGAAATTTCGCCAAATTCTCCCGCAGATCTAGCCGAATTTGAACAAGGTGACCAGATCATATCGATCAATAATAAGTTGATCAATAATGAACAACAGTTTTCAAAATTCATCAATAATCTTCAGATCGATAAAGTGATCTTCATCAAAATTCTGCGCGATGAGCAAATTCAAGTTTTACCATTGCGAGTCGGTTGCCGCTGCTGAAAATGACTTTTTTTAACCAACCCGGTTCTTGCACCGGATTTTTTTGGAAATTTTTACTGAGAAATTAATTTGATTTTAACTTTAAAATGATTACTATTTTATAAAAAATACAAAGGAGAGATCATGAATTTTGACGAAGTTATCCAAAAACGGCGTTCATTACGAACACTCGGCGATTTGAAAATTGATGAAAAATTGATCAAGCAACTCTCTGAAACAGCAAAATTAGCACCATCTTGTTTCAATAAACAACCTTGGAGATACATTTTTGTTTATGATAAGAAAAAGCTGGAAGAGCTGCAATCCGCTCTGGCGAAAGGTAATGAATGGGCAAAAAAAGCTCCGTTGATCGTTGCAGTTTTGAGCGAAGAAAACCTCGATTGTGTGATTAAAACGAGAAAATATTATCAATTCGATACTGGTATTTCGACTGGATTTTTGATGTTAAAAGCCACAGAAATGGGACTTGTAGCTCATCCGATCGCAGGGTTCAGCCCATCCAAAACGAAAAAAATTTTAGAAATTCCAAAAAACATGGAAGTGATAACCTTGATCATTTTTGGAAAATTATTGGCTGAACCCGATCCCGATCTCAATGAAGAACAAAGCAGAA
>JAGYMQ010000008.1 GCA_018400535.1 Candidatus Cloacimonadota bacterium | reverse complement strand
AATAAAAACATCAGCATTTTGAGTTTCCAAAATAGAACCCTTTCGTGCCGGTTCGGGAATCGGTTCGCCAAAAAAAATGAAATCTGGTTTTAGTGTTTCATCGCAATCAGGACAGCGCGGAGGCAATTTTTCCAGATCGAAATCTTGCACAGGAAAAGATCGTGAACATTTCAAACAGACCAAATTTCTTGAATTGCCATGATATTCGTAAATATTGGAATTGCCAGCGCGATGATGTAAATTGTCGATATTTTGCGTAATGATCGCCTGCATCTTTCCTTTTTTTTCCATTTCTTTTAAGGCAAGATGAGCTGGATTCGGTTCTGCTTGATAAAAAGTATCGAAAAATATTTTTTTGATCAATTTCCACGAATGCAAAGGATAACGTTGAAAATAACTGATATCCAAAAAAACAGGATCAATTTTATTCCAGAGACCATTTTCCCCACGAAAAGGCGGAATGCCGCTTTCCACCGAAATTCCAGCTCCGGTAAAAGCAGTTATGTGATGCGCTTTTTTGATCGTTTGAACTGCTGCATTGAAATTATTCATTATATCTGTTTCGCTGTTTCATAAGCTGAATTGATCGCATCCTGCGCATTACCGATTTCTTTGGCATCACCGATGATAAAATAGGGAATTTTTCCTGTTAACTTCTTTTGCAGTGGATCATAACTTTTCATGCCAGTAGATACGACTATCAGATCAATATCTTCGAAAGTTATCGGTTCGCTTTTTTTTTCTGCAAAGACGGTTTTCCCATCGATCTTTTTGATGTGTGTATGATCACTGAAGTGCGTGTTGTTTTTTTTCATAATTGCCAGCGAAAGTTTTTTGGCAAGCATTTCCATATCTTCACCAAAATCTGTTGTTCGTTTCACGATCGTGACTTTGTTGTTTTTGGGGATCAGTGCCGTGGCAATATCGACTCCGATCAGACCACCGCCGATGATGAGAACATTTTTATCGGTAGGGAGATTTTCGGGTAATAAAATCTCTGACCAGAAATAATCTTTCAACCCTTCGATCCTGGGAACTGCAGGCTGCGAACCAGTTGCCAGCACGACAGTTTCATAGCTGGAAATTTCGTTGTAATTTTTTATCTCTTTTTTTTGAATATTGATATTATTTCTTGCAAGTTCCTTTTTAAAATAAGGGATTAATTTTTCCATTGATCTTTTATACGGCGTGAGCGGCGCATAAATGAATTGTCCACCCAGATTTTCTTTTTCAAAAAGATCAACCTGATGACCGCGTTTTTTCAGGATCAGAGCTGCTTCCATTCCAGCTAATCCACCTCCGATCACAGCAATTTTTTTGGAAGTTACAGCTGGCTGCAATTCTTCAGTTTCTTTTCCAACTTCCGGATTTACCAGACACTGCAAACCTTTTCCTGATTTCACACCGCCGAGACAGCCTTCAGCGCAAGCAAGACAAGGCGCAAATTCACCGGTAACTTTTCCCAAATATTTTCCCACAAAATCAGGATCAGCGACCAGCGCTCTACCGATCGCCAGATAATCCAATTGCTTCTCCTGCAAAAGATCATCCATATCTTTATGCTCGTTGATCTGACCAACTGCGATTACTGGAGTTTCTACTACTTCTTTGATCTTGCTGGCAAATTCCCACGTTTTTCCTTTGGGAACGAACATATGTTGAAAATACCACGGCGGTGTAGAGCAAACTGTTCCTGCTGAAACGTGGATAGCTGCAATTCCATTTGTTTTTAGCAATTTGCTGAATTCGATCATTTCAGGAAGCTTGATGCCGTCTTCCATCATTTCATCTCCGCTAATCCGAGCAATGATCGGAAGTTCGACAGCATTTTTTACAGCTGTTAGAACTTGCAGCGGAAATTTTGTGCGATTCTCAAAACTGCCGCCAAATTCATCGTTGCGATCATTTACTTTGGGAGAAAGAAATTGAGCTAATAAATAACCGTGACCGAATTGTAATTCGATGACGTCAAAATCGGCTTTTTCTGCCCGGATCGCTGCCTTCACGAAGAGATCAACAATTTTTTCCATTCCTGCTTCAGTCAATTTTTCGGGAATTGCTCCACCGTTTTCACAAGCTTTGTCTGTGGCAGAAACAAAATAATTTCCCGGAATCTTGGGATTTGCCATCCTGCCTGGATGATTGAGATGGGCGATCGCTTGCGTGTTGGTTTTATGTAATAGTGCTGTAATTTTTTTTAAGCCTGAAATTTTATCATCATCATCAATTCCTAATTGTGTAGGAATTTCGCGCAGTCCTTTGCTGATATAAAGTGGTTCTGGAATGATCGCTCCCAGAAATTCGCTTCTTTGTTTATAAAATGCAAGATGGCGTTCATTAACTTTTCCATCCTTACAAAAACCAAGTTTGATCGGGGCAAAGATAAATTTATTTTTAAATTTTTTCATATTTTTTTTTCACCTCATATTTTATTTTTTTAGCTTCCAGCAATCTGACATATTTCAGGAAAAAGAACTTTTCCAGGAAATCGTGGAATCCCTTTTTTCGCAGGATTTGCTGCCAATCTTTTTCAATGAAGTCAAAGGCATAGGGACATTCAATGAAGCGAAAGGGATATTTGATGAGAAAGGGCATTTTGTTGTAATCAAATTCGTTGTAATCCAAAATAAAGAAACTGCCGCCTTCATTCAGCGATTGGAAAGCATTTTCAATGATCTGTAAACGAATTTCCTGTGGAAATCCATGCAGAACAAAAGAAATAAAAACTTTATCAAAGCTGTCTTCCAGCTGGAAAGGAAGGTCGATGCGTTGCTCTTGAATTGCGATATTTGAATATGATTTCGTCTTTTTGCCAAATTGACGGATCATATCTTGCGAAACATCCAAGCCGACTACCTTTCCCTTCTCAGAAAGATATTTCCGCATCAGTAATGCATTTCTACCCGTTCCCGCACCCAGATCGAGAATCTTGTCATCCGGAGCGATCTTCATTTGAGCAATTGCTTTGCGAATAAAAAACGCATAGCTTCCCAGCGATGCAGCGTTCAATATCCAATCATAATAATTCGCTGCAAAATCGTGGAGCTCTACTCTCGAACGAGGATAAAATTTCTGCGCTGTCATTTCCTAATTTCTCGTCATCACAGCACCGCATTCGGGACATTTGATCTGGTAGCAGGGAACTCCTCTCTGATGTGCAACGGAAAAACCACATTTGGGACAAACACAAGTCCCGCCTTGACCTTGTCCTTTTCCTTGATTTCTGCCACGTCCACCACCAGAGAACATTCCTCCGCCAGCTCCTCGTCCCGAGCCCATTCCCATTCCGCGTCCACTTCCTCTTCCTGTAAAAGAAGAAGTCGGTTGAGAAGGACGTTGACTTTCATCCTGCTTAATTTCTTCGATGATGATCGCCTGCGTCGGACAGGAATCTGCTGCCTGCTTGATACAATCTGCAGTTTCATCTTTGAGATGTGCAACGTTATTTTCCAGAGAAAATGCCTGCGGGCAGATATTCACGCAAACACCGCAGCCGATGCATTCATCAGTATTGATCTTTACCATAATTTTTCCTCCTGATCATTTTTGATAATTCTTTTCTCCCACTTCGATTTTTACTTTCAGGATATTTTCAAAGGGAATCAGCGGGCAGACATAATTTGGGCTGTAAGCACACCAGGGATTGGAAGCAAGATTGAAATCGAGTATCCAGCGATCTTCGGAAATTCTATCGCGTTCTTCGTAAAGGTCCAGATATCTGCCAGCGCCATAAGTTTCTTTGCCGCTGGTCGCATCTTTGAAAGGAATGAATAATCTTTTTTCCGAGCTGTCCGATTTATAGGCTTGTAAAACGCAAGCTTCACCATTCAGGTTAAAAGCGAATTTTCCCCATTTCAAGAAATCCCGCAGTTGTCCGCCGGTATCCTCGATCTTGACATGCTGTTTTTCCACATATTCCTGCAAAGTCAATTGCAATCGGTATTTCAAACTCGGCTCGTAATATTCCAAGCTTTTGAAATTTTTTTTATCTTCTTCAGCTATTGGTGACTGGAAATTTGTTTTGAAAAATTCGTCTTTCTGTTTTCTAACGATTTTCAATTCTTTTGCATATTGTTCTTCATTCATTTTTTCCACCCATTTTTCTTGCTTTGATCACGACGAAGCTTCCTTCTCCCAAACCGCGTTTTGGTTCTTGGACTTCATTTATATCAGTTAATTTTCCAAAAATTGTTTGATAAATCGTTTCGATCTCGAAATCCAGATCTTTCAGATAGGAAATTATCTCTTCCGAACTGAAGAATTTTGCATCTTGATAAAAGAGACTTTTATTTTTATTTTCCAGATAAATTCTTCCGACCGGGCTATTCTTATCCACGAATCCAATAATAAAATAACCATCATTTTTCAAGATTCTGTGCGTTTCCTGCAAAGCCTTTTGCGGGTCGTCAACGAAGCAGATCGTGGTGACCATCAAGGCAAAATCGAATTTATTATCTGGAAACGGGATGTTTTCTGCCACCGCATCGCTCGGCTGCAAGCCTCTTTCTTCAGCTTTTCTGCGCATTTCAGCAGAAGGCTCGATGCCTGTTTTGATCTGCAATGGCTCTGCGAAAAGCCCGCTACCCATTCCGATTTCGATGCCTTCCATATTTTCGGGGACGATCTTTTCCAGAGCTTTCAATTCAGAAAGATAAGCCCATTTATTTTGGATGAACCAATTTTCATATTCTGTTTGATGTTCATCAAAGGGTTTTGTTTTCGCCATTTTTTCCTCTTATAATTTCAAATGCTGTCTATCGCTGCCTTTTTCCCATTCTTCATAGATCTTTTCCGTGTTGTCACAGATCTTTTGAATGCCCTCGCTGATATCGTTATCTTTCATTACAACGCAAACAAATTTTTTTCTGATGCGTTTGATATTTGGACCAAAGATTTTAGAAATCACGACTGAAACATTTTCTTCTAGCAAAAGATTTGCAATTCCTTTTGCTTTTTTGGGATCAGCATGAATTTCTTCTTCTTCAGTTGTATTATCAACCCGTTTAAGATAATTCGCTTGATTGCCTTCAATTTCATAAATGTCATAAAATCTGGCATCACCGAAATGACGGTTGATGAAATTCGAGCCGTCATCTGTAGCGAATGCAACTTTTATCTTTTCCATGATTTTTTCCTTTTTTGCTCAAACTTTTTGCAAATTTCCATTTTTATAAGTTTCATAAGCTTCTTTGATCGTCATATTGGAAGCTCCGACGTAAACTTCGATACCTGTTTGGGAGATAACCTGCGCCGCGTTTCCGCCTGGTCCGTTTCCTGTGATCAAAACGTTCACGTTGAATTCGGTCATTTTTTGGACAGTTTGCGGACCCGCTCCGTGTGCTACATTTCCAATTTCACGATTATCAAAAACGTTAACTTCGTCTTTTTCTTCATCATAGATAAAAAAGAATTCTGTTCTTCCAAAACGCGGATCGATTTGATCATCCCAATTTTTTCCTTTGCTCGTGAATAATAATCTCATTTTTTCTCCATTATTACTATTTTTTTTATTTTTTTCCAACCTTCTTCAATTTCTCTTTTCAAATCTCCCTGATCAAATTCCACAATTGTTTTTCCTTCTGTCATCGCTTTGGTAAAATTTTCATTGTAGGGAATTTTGGACAGGAGATCAATCTTCTCTTTTTTCAGGAATTCTTCGATCTCTGCCGTTTTTCCAGCATTTAGGTCAAATTTATTGATGATGCAGCCAGCTGGTAAACGGAATTTTTCTAGCAATTCATAAACCCGTTTCAAGTCATGAATACCCGAAACGGAAGGTTCGGTCACCAAAACAACATAATCCGCACCTGAAAGCGAAGAGACAACAGGACAACCAACGCCGGGGGAACCATCGACGATGATAATATCTTTTTTTTGGGAAGCTGCATTTTCTTTGGCGATCTTTTTGACATGAGCAACCAATTTCCCTGAATTTTCAGCACCGATATCCAATTTGGCATGGATCATCTGAGTTTTTGTTTTTATTTTGGACTCGAACCATTTTCCCACTTTTTGTTCTTTCATATTAATCGCATCACGTGGACAGATCCGTGCGCAATAGCCGCAACCTTCGCAATCCAGCGGAATGATCTCAAATTTATCATTTTGTTTGGAAACGGCATTAAAGCGACAAACATTTTTGCATTCACCACATTTGATGCATTTTTCCTGTTCAATTCTCGCCAGCACACCGCTGAAAAAATCTGCTGAATTGGAGAAATCAGGTTCTAATAAAAGATGCATATCAGCAGCATCAACATCGCAATCTGCAATGATCGCATTTTCTTGGGCTAAATAGGCGAAAGAAGCCGAAAGAGAAGTTTTTCCAGTTCCACCCTTCCCAGAAATGATGACGATCTCCTTCATAATGCTTTCTCCTTTTTCATCTTATAAATATACTCAGCGATCTTTTGCAACTCATTTTGAACAGCTGGAATTTCCAACAAATTTCCTTCTGCATAGAGTTCTGCAATCCTGCGATCATTCGGGATCTTCGCCAGAATTTCAATTTCATTTTTGCTACAATAGTTCAAAACATCATCATTGCCGATCCCAAACCGATTGATCACGACCACGAAATCTTTCTCTAATTTTTGGATCGTTTCAACTGCCAATTTTAGATCGTGAAATCCAAAAGGTGTAGGTTCGGTGATCAAAATTATCAGATCAGCATCTTTCGTCGCTTCGATGACGGGACAAGATGTGCCGGGCGGTGAATCCAGAATGGTTAGTTGATCCGGAGGATATTTTTCTTTCAGGTAAGAAATGGTCTGAGCGATGAGCGGCACGGCTTGTTCTTCGCCAATCTCCAATCGGCTTTCGATAAAATCCAGATTTTTTGTTTGAAAATGAGCAAGTTCCCCGATCTTTTCCTTTTTCATTGGAAGTGCATCGGTTGGACAAAGTTCTGAACAAGCATAACAACTGTGACAAAGCTGAGGAAAGATCATCACCGATTTCATCATCTGAATAACTGCATTGAAATTGCAAACTTCCTGACAATTCCCACAAAGCGTGCATTTGTCCTTTTCCCAATTCGGGATCATTTTGAATTTATCTTCTTGATGAAAAAGGTCTGCTTTGATAAAAAGCCCGGAATTTGGTTCTTCCACATCCAGATCGGCAAGCACGACTTTTTCTTTTTGAGAAAGAAAAGCAGCAAGATTTGTCGATAATGTGGTTTTCCCTGTTCCACCCTTGCCACTGGCAATTGTAATTCTCATTTTACACCTTTAATGACAATCACGATAGCCGGTTCCTTTTCCTTCACCGTGATCGCAAGTACTTTCACCGATCTTCAGTTCATTTCGTAAAAAATCTTCTATCACCGCATTTACATTTCCTTGAGCCCCGATGATCCAATCAATGTTAAATTCTTTAAAATAACCTTGTGCCTTTCTTCCCATTCCACCAGTAATTATCAGATCACAATTGTGTTCAAATAAAAATTTTGGAATTGCGCCAGGAGCGTGACCCGGATTATCCAATGTATTGCGGTCTATGATCTTACCATCTTCGATATCCACCAAAGTATATTGCTGACATCTGCCGAAATGCTGAGCTACTTGTCCATTTTCCGTTGATATTGCTAATCTCATTTTTTTTCTTTCTCCTCTTTTCCGATTCTTTTCGGATCGTTTTCGACCACTTCATAATCTGCATCAAGAACTTTTCTCTTATCTTGTTTGTTCTCTAATTTTTGAGGTGAAAATATCTTTTGTGCGATCTTTTTGATCTTGCTGTTTTCGCTGGTCAGATCTTTGATAGCTGTGCCTACAAGAGCAGTGATGATGCTTCCCCAGACGGAATTCTTCTTTGTTGAATTTCCTGATGAACCTTCTCTATTTCTTCGATTTCGATATTTATAGCCACCATAATGGTTTGGAGTCATATTTCACCTCGCTTCAAAATTTTGGGGCAGACGGTTTTTCCGCCCACCCCAATTTACTTATTCTGATTCTTTCTTTTCGATCTCTGCCAGTCTTTTTTCCAGAGAATTTAATTGCTCTTGCAAGACTTTTGCTTCGTTTTCCAACATTGTTTTTTCTGAAACGTTGTTATAATTCGGATTGGCAGCTGGATAATAATCACTGGCATAACCATAGCCTCTACCATATCCTCTGCCGAAACCAAAGCCTCGTCCGTAACCACGTCCGTAGCCAAAACCACGGCCATAACCGTAGCCAGCTCCGCCGCGTGGCACACCTTTTGTGAATCCAGGACTATCATATCCTGCACAATAGCCCATTCTTCTTCCTGTCATTGCGCCCAGACCATCTGGACCAGTTCTGTCACCTCTTGGCATAATTTACCTCCTTGAATTTATCTTTTTCTTCCATTTTGCTGATTACTGGTTCTTCTGCCGCGACCAGCATTACTACCGCGACTTTGTCCGACACCGCTTCCCATTTTATTTCCGGAAGCTTTGCCCAATCCTCGACCGGTTCTTGGTCCTTTACCGTCAGGACCTGTTCCATCACCTCTTGGCATTTTTCACCTCCTGCCACGATTTCTTTTTCCGCAACATTCTCCATGCCCAAAACCACCTGCCAGATCAACAAGTTGACTTGATCCACAGGAAGGACAATGTGTGAAATTCTCCTGAAATTTCGTATTGAACATATGTCCACAATTCAAGCATTTAATAATATTGCCACGAAAATGTATATTTCCTCCGCTGATCGATAGGACTTTGCCATTAACCAAAAAATCCGCTAACTTTTTTCTCGCTTGCAAGATCAGGCGCGTAAAAGTGGAACGAGATATTTCCATTTCTTCAGCAGCCTCGATATGGTTCAAACCTACAAAATCAGCTAAACGGATCGCCTCATATTCATCCAAACTCAAAATCAATTCCTGTAAACTCCGCGATTGAATTCCCACCGGCTTGAAATCCGTGAAGATCGGCGGATAATTGACGATCCTGTTTTTTTTCCTACGGGGCATAAAAACTCCTTTTTTCTAAATCACAGTGGACAATATAATGAACATATGTGCATAATGCAAGTGTTTTTTTTATTTTTTTGTATTGGCTTCTTGAAAACACACGTTGTGAAAAACAAGATAAGCAATAAAATTAGTTAATTCATCAACCCAATAGATAAATTAGTTTGTAGTAACCAAATCCAAACTTGACTTTCAATATTATCAATAACTTAGTTATAAAAAAATGAAAGATGGGCTAAGAAGATATTTGTATTGAAATAGATGTTCTGACGAAAAAATTTGTAAAACTTCTTTCTGATAGACTTCATAGATTCCGATGTTGTTTCAACTTCTGAAGTTTAAATGCATTGCATTACGACCACCAGATCAAAAAGGTTGTCTCACAACCTAAACCTGATACTTTAAAATGATCGCAAGATTCATTTCACAGATCAAATTTTATCTAGTTGTTAGACAACCTTATTAATTTGACTTTTGAGTCGATTTACAAATATTTCTATCTTCTTCCTGGTTTAAGGTTCATCACTTACGATTATCCTGAAGAAATGTTTGGGAT
>JAGYMQ010000007.1 GCA_018400535.1 Candidatus Cloacimonadota bacterium | reverse complement strand
ATCGAAGATGGTGTTACCACTACTCAGGATTTCGAACTGAACTGGGCAGAGTGCACCGTGAGCCCTACTTCTATCACTGAAACTCTTGAATCGGGAGCTTCACAGATTGAACAGCTTACCATCACCAATACCGGAAATGCTGATCTGGAATATGATGCTGCGCTCGAATTTCTCACTGAAAGTGTGATGAATAAACCAGCTCAACTCAGTTTAGGCGAGATATATTCGAGAGCAAATGCTAGTACTACAAACGAGTTATCTCCCTATACAAGAGATATAAGAGTGATTTCAGACGCTGTTGGTGATATTCTGGTTGATCTGGATGTGCAGAGTTCAACAAGTGATCCTCAGATGCTTGGTGCTGAATGGGATGGCACTTACTTTTGGGCAACTGGTGGAAATGATAGTGCGGATCCAAACAAATTGTATAAATTAGACCAAGATGGCAATTTACTGGCAACTTATGATCAACCAGCAGCAGCTACAAGCTGGGGACTTCGTGATCTTGCCTGGGATGGCACATATCTTTATAGTGGTTGTGAAGCAGGATTCTATCAAATAGATCCCAGCGATGGTTCTTTCACAGAATTATTCTTAGGTAATCTTGGCATTGGGTGTATCAGAGCACTTGCCTGGATTCCTGATGAAAACGTCTTTTACACAAAAAGCTTTGGATCTGATATGATCAAATTTGATGCCAGTGGCACAATTCTGGAAACTATACCAGCTGCTTCAGTTCCAGCTTCAGCTTGCTATGGTGCAGCCTGGGATGATTGGAACGATGAATTGTTCCTCTTTGACCAAAGTGGTCCTTCTGGTACACATGAAACAACATTCTATGGATTTGACGTTACAACTAATACTGCAACAGGTAATGATTATGTTATTCCATTACTAACTGATGCAACTGAACAAATGGCAGGTGGTGCATTCTTCGCTACTGATCTAATTTCGGGCAAAGGTGTTCTTGGTGGAATGACCCAAGGAACCCCAGTTGATAGAATCTTTGGCATGGAACTATGCGAAACCGAAACATGGATTCAAATCACAAATAATGCTTCCGGCACAGTTCCCGCTAATGGTGGAAGTGTGGTCATGGATGTTACTCTGGACGCTGCTAATCTTTCCGACATAACAAAAACCGCTAATATCAATATCAACCATAATGGACAAAATATCACTGACGAAACCTTCACAGTAGATGTAACAATGAACGTCAATCCAGCTCTTGCACCAAACGCTGCTACAGATCCCGATCCAGCAGATGGAGCAGTTGATATTGATTTGGTGCCAACTCTATCTTGGACAAATAATGGTTATATTGACAGCACAGTAGTTCAATACAAAGTGAATACTCCACTCTTGCCCTGGCAGACATTACCCACGATCATCGGTTTTGATAATTCCATAACTGTTGATGATACTTTGGGTTATGACAAAGAGTATATCTGGCATGTCACGAGCTATAATTCAGAAGGAAATGCCGTTTCGGTTGATTGGACTTTCAACACGATCACAGCCGCCGCAATTAATCCTACTCCAGCTGATGATGCTGTCGATGTTCTTGTCGATGCAACTTTGGATTGGGATGACGTTGCCTATGCTGATTCCTTCCAGGTATTTATCGGCACAACTTCTGGTGGCCCCTACGATTTCGTGAATGGTGAATATACTTTAACATCAGATTTTGATCCGGATACAGATTTTGCCTATGAAACAGAATATTTCTGGTATGTGAAAACCTGGCGCAATAGTTCAGCACAAACTGTGCACAGCGCTGAATGGTCTTTCACAACAGAACCTGCACTTCCTGTTATGCCTTCCACTCCTTGTCCGCAACATGAAGCTGTGGAAGTTGTAATAGATCCAGAATTGAGCTGGGAATGTGCAAATGGCGATACTTTCGACATCTATCTTGATCCTGTTGGCACAGATGATCCCACAACGCTGATCGCAGAAAACCTGACCACAACTTCTTATCAAATTACCACAAATCTCGATCATTCCACAGAATATGAATGGCAAGTGGTCGCCACCAATGCTAATGGTTCAACAGATGGTCCTATCTGGACATTCACCACAAATGATCCTGCCATTATTGATGCTTCTCCAACGTCCTTCACAAAAACAATGCCGGTTAATAGCACAGACGCCGAAGACCTCTTCATTGATAACCTGGCAACAGCTCCCGCCTATGATCTTGAATACACAGCGGTTGTAGATTATGGCAGCGATCCCGTCAGAGACTTGATCTATGATTTCGAAGCTAATGATGGTGATTGGGTTGCTACTGCAGATTGGGATCCCGTCGGAGACTGGGAATGGAACAATACTTATGATGTGACGAATTACACGGGCGCAAATACTCCACCGCCCGCAGCTAATTCAGGAACAGGACTCTGGGGAACAGTTGTTTATGGTGATTACACAAATGCCGGCGGCGCAAGTTCCTTGAGCCAAACTTTCGATTTCTCAAGCGTCACTGATCCCGTCCTCAATTTCTATCACTGGTCAGACATCAATGGTACTTGGGATTATGGAACTGTTATGGTGAATGGAGACGAATTGTTCAGAGTTGATACGCATACACCAGTAGCCTGGGCGTATGAAACGATTGATCTTTCTGCCTATGCCGGAATGGCAAGCGTCACGATCTCCTTCGATTTCTATGCCTCGACAGTAGTGGAAAAAGCTGGCTGGTATATCGACGATGTTGAATTGGTCGGTGTCGGACAAAATTGGCTGACTTTGAATGACGGCAGTTCCTATTCTGGCAGCATCGTGCCTGGTGGACAGGATATCATCACCGTTGGTTTCGACACGAACGATGTCATTGAAAGAGATTCAACGGTCACAGCAGATATCATTCTGACCTCGAATGATCCTTCCAATCCGAGCATCACGATTCCTGTCACTTTGACGATCAATGAACCACCAAATGCACCGGCAAATGTTCAGATAGCTGTCGATGCAGCTGGAATTGTTACTCTCTCCTGGGATAATGATCCGGCAGCAACGGGTTACATCATTTATGGTGCAGATGCCCCCGATGGAACATTTGCAGATATAACAGCAGACGGAACATTTGATGGTGACACATGGACATCCAATGCTGCAATGGGAGATATGAAATTCTTCTATATCACAGCAACGAATGAAGTTGATAAGATCGCTCCAGCTTTGGATTATAAGATAGTTCCCGTGAAAAATAATATCGAAAGAACAAGAAATTGATTTGTTAACATAATGATTCAAAGGGCGATCAGTAAAAACTGATCGCCCTTTTTTCGTTGGAAAAAGATTTAGGAAAATTTTTTATCAGAACAAAATTGTAAATTGTATATGGAAAAATCTCATCAACTTCTTTTAGTTTTACTTCTTTGCTTGTGAACAATATACGAGAGAAATGAAAAAGAAAAGCACGGATTTGCAGAACTTATTCATTCTCGAAAATAACTTGTTCTCTTGTGCCATCAATTTTTGCACGATAGAAGATCTCATCTTCCCAGATCAGTGCTTCACCCTCATCCCCATATTTGATGCCGGTATCGATTGGGATAACTTTGTCGCGGAAAAAAGGATTGATGAAATCCTGCGTTGTATGACCAACAACAATTCTACTGACAGCCATTTTTTCTAACAGGATCAGCAGCGAATCTTGTTTTATCTGCTGATATTTACTGCTGTTTTGAAAGTAACCACGATACCAAAATGGGCCTTTGCTACCAAAAAGCATTTTTGCAGTTTCGCTTTTTTCTTTGCTGTCCAAATTGCTACGTACGATTGAATTAACTTCAGGAAAGGAAATGTTTTTTTTCACAATTTGCGAATGAATTCCAGCATGCACGAAAAGAAAATCATTGATCTGGATGATGGTGTTCAAAGATCGCAACCATCTTCCCAGCTCAGAATTTTTGGAAAAAAGGTCTATATAATTTTTTTGTAACAAAGAATCTGCTACCGAGAAATATTTCTCATTCACATATCGTAAATCTTTTTGCAGAACCATCAATTCATGATTTCCCAGAAGAAAATGCAAATCACCACCAGCTGCTTTTGCCTGTCGTGATAATTTATGGATCAGCCAAAGTGCTTCTGTCACCTGATCTCCACGATCAAAAACGTCTCCCAGAATGATGAGATGACCCTTTCCCCAATTCCAATTTTGCTCACTATCAATGATCTCATTTCCTTGCAATATCTCGACGAATCTGTCATTTTGACCGTGAATATCGCTGATAGCTGCGAATTTTTTGACGTTTTTGAATTGCCATTTGGCATTGGAAAAAGATTGTGCATTGAGCACAAAATCTTGTTCAAAACCAGTAAGACTGATCTGAAAATTTCCAGTTTTACGGGGGAATTTCTCAATAATAACTTTTCCTTGCAGAACATATTCAGCACGCACGCTGTCCTTTTCCCAGAAGAAATAAGGACCGTCGGTCAAATTTTCTAATTCACCCGAGAATAGTGATATTTCAGCAAATACTATCCACAAGATAAAGATGATTTTTTTCAAAAAAACTCCTAAATTTTCAAGATTTTAATCAATTCTTTTTCCGAGATCAAACGATAATGAGGATGATAAGTTGCGTGGTAAATTTGGCTGTGATGGAAGATATAATTATCTTCTGATAATGTTTCATTGAAATCGAGCAAGTCTTTTTTGATCCAACCAAATTCGATCAATAGTGATTGTGAAATTTCTTTCCAATCAGTAATCCAGGCATCAATTTTTGGAATTGGTTTCGTGCTGTTCATAAATGCTTGCAATAGATTATCTGAAGCGATGATCTTTTCTTTGATCAATCTGAGATTTACCCGGAAGAAATCTTCTGAAATTTGCTGAAAATAGTGATCCTCAAAGGTTTCAGCATTTTCCAATTCTTGTTCTAAAAATTTTTTTGTTTGTTGAGGATCAAAAATGAAATGAGCAGCACCGAACCTACCCTGAAAGATCATTTTGTAAAAATCCACGATCTGGGCTGCGGGATGAATTTTTTTTTCAAATCGCAGAAAATTTTTATTCAGAAGCCTGGACATGAAAAAATGTGCCGCGTTTTTCTTCTTTTGTTTTCAGTTTTCCTTCGTGTAGTAATGAACTGAGATATTTATTTATCTCATTGATGTGTAATCCCAGAATTTCAGAAAGGTCTATTTCGGTGCAGGGACGTCTGCGGATCGTTTCCATGATCTGCTCTTCGATATTTTTGTGATAGCTGTGCACTTTTTTTCTGGATCGGAATTTAGCGATTATCTTTACTGGCAGCGGTTCCCAAAGTTCTTTGATCTCTTGCAAACGAGCTTCGCTTTCCGGTTCTACCCAATTTTCTGTGCCCGGTCTATCCAGCGTATTTATCTGGATTTCTTCGGGCTGGATTGCTGTGAGAGCTTCTTTCAATTTTTGTAATTCTTCCACTGTATCATTCAAACCAGGCACAATGAAAACTTCTAACCACATTTTGATGTTATATTCTTTTTTGAATTGGATCAAACTTTCGATAATTTTTGAATTGTCCAATTTGTGATGAGGACGATTTAATTTCTTGAAAACGAGATCGCTGACTGCATCGAGTGAAGGCAAGATGAGATCCAGTTGTTTGATCTCTTCTCGAACATTTTTTTCGGTGAGCATAGTGGAGTTTGTGAGCAAAGCCAGTTTATATTGTGGGTAATTATCTTTGAGGAAATTGATGACTTTTCCGATCCCGTTATGCAAAAGAGGTTCACCTGCTCCGGAAAACGTTATATAGTCCAGTTCAGGAGATTGGGAAAGATAATTTTCCAATTCCAGCAAGATAGAATCCAGCGAAATGTATTCTTTGCGCGTGATCGTGAGATTGGTGGTTTTGCCTACTTCGCAATAAACGCAATTCAGCGAACAGACTTTGTGGGGCACAAGATCGACGCCGAGAGAGATTCCCAGACGTCGCGATGGCACGGGACCGAAAAGGTGTTTGTATTTCATTATATTTTTTCTTTCACCTTTTTTTCAGTTTGCAAGGCAAGATCATCAATTTTTTGCAGCAGTTCCTCAGCTTGAACCAATTTTTCATTTTTCCAGTTTTCATCTTCAATGCCTGCCATATTGATCTTCACATTGAGAAAAGCTGATTTGGCAGCAGCATTTGCCGTGATCGCAGCAACGCCAGCATCAGATAAGGCATTTTCATTTCCGATCCTGGAAATTTTCTCAGCCGTTTGAACAGCTTCAAGAGCAATTTCCAGAGTTTCCAACGGCACCATGATCGCATTCTTGGTTGCATCTTGTATCGCAGCGTTGCGGATCTTTTTATCTTTCTCTTTTTTCTTGGGAAGGCGTATCGCATCCATCATTTTATAGAAAGCGTCGGTATCTTTATCGATGGCTATCAAAGAGCGTTCTTTCACGTTTTGACCTTCTTCAGCGATCATTTTCGTCTCTTCCCAAACTTTCTCATAGCCTTTTTTACCAAAAGTAAGATTGGAAACCATTGCCGAAAGCGAACCAGAAATAGCAGAACAAAGTGCAGCAATGCTACCGCCGCCAGGTGCGGGAGAATCGGTGGAAAGCTCGTCACAAAAATCATTTATCTTCATATTCACGAGATTGTCTTTTTTGGCGATCGCATATTCGATCACGCTTTTATCAGGATCAAAAGGGCCAAGATCAGCCAGTCCCATCGATTGAATCGCGGTTTCCACGATCATTCTTTCCGGGATGCCGGCGCTTTCATCCAATTTATTAAGATAATATTTTCCAGCTTCCAGAATTGCTGCTTTTGGGATCAGACCGACCAGTTCACTGCCAGTCACTTCGATGCCATTTTTATGAGCCAATTCTCGCACTTTGTCCAAAACTAGATGCGGTGGAGTTACTTTATAATTTGTCAAATTCATGCTGATCTGGGCGCGGTTATATTCATCAATATACCAACCGATCGCTTTGCAATTCTGGAAAAGACCTTCTTGACGCAGTTTTTTGCCATTTTCATCGCGGACGATCTTACGATTATCATCTCGTAGCCAACGACCTTTTTCGCGAATGGTGAGGGCAATATCTTTTGCTTTTTTGCGATCTCTCGTGTTCAAATTAATATTGTAGGCGATCAAAAATTCTCGCGCTGAAATCGCCGTTGCTCCGGCTTTAGCATTGAATTTTTGTGGTCCAAAATCTGGTTTCCATTCCGGGTCTTCCATTTTTTGTGGAAGTGCTTCATATTCGCCTTTGCGCACATTTGCCAGGTTTTTCCAGGCAGGACGACTGGCAGCGTATTCATAAAGATAGATCGGGATGTTCAGTTCTTCACCAACGCGTTTTCCCAGCTTTTTTGCCAGTTCCACGCATTCGTCCATTGTCATATTGGAAACTGGGACGAAAGGACAAACGTCTGTCGCTCCCATTCGAGGATGCGAGCCTGAATGATTGCGCATATCGATCAATTCAGAAGCTTTTTTAATTGTTTGGAAAGCTGCTTCTACGGTGGGTTCTGGCTCGCCCACAAAAGTGAAAACCGTACGATTTGTATCTGCACCTGGATCGACATCCAGTAGCGAAACGCCGTCCACTTCTTTGATCACATTTGCTATTTGACCCAAAATTGCTTGATCTTTTCCTTCACTGAAATTTGGAACACATTCAACTAATTTCATGAAACCTCCATTTTATTTTTCATAAACTCGTTTTCCAGCAATATAAACTTCAAAAATATTTCTTTTATCGTTCAAATATATCAATTTGGAAAGGTAGTCAAATTCTTTATCAATTTGGATTTCAGCGTTGCGAATAAATACCAGATCAGCTTCTTTGCCTTTTTCGATTGAACCGATCAAATGTTCTTTTCCCAAAACTTTTGCGGCACCCAAAGTAGCATAATAAAAGGCTTCGGCTGGAGTCAAAATATATTTTTCCTGACGATAATTTGCCATTTTCATCACGTTGAACATAGATAGATCTGTTCCTGCTCCCACATCGCTGGCCAGAGCAAGATCAATTTTGTGATGCAGTATTTTTTCAATTGGAAATCTACCGCTTTTCAGGAAAAAATTGGAATCGGGACAATGAATAACCTTGCTGTCATTTTTTTGGATGATCTCCAATTCTTCATCAGAAACGTGAATGACGTGTCCCAATAATGTTTTTGGTGTCAATAATCCAAATTCTTCATAAACTTGTGTATAGGAATCTATTTTGGGAAATAATGATCTGACCCATTTTATCTCGTCTGGATTTTCAGATAAATGGGTTTGAATATAAGCCTCGTTTTCATGAGCGAAATCAGCGACTTTTTTCATTAATTTGGAAGAACATACAGGAGCAAATCTGGGAGAGAAAACATATTCCAGCAGCGGAGTGCGTTTGTTCCATTCATGATAAAGTTGAAAACTTTCATTCAAAGAATTTTCGGTATTTTCCTGCAAAATTTTTGGTGAATTAACATCCATCATTGTTTTTCCGATGATAGCTCTGCAACCCAATTCAGCAGCAGTTAGAAAGGCGATTTCACAAGCTTTTTTATCTGGAGCAGTATAGATCACTGAGGTGGTTGTTCCATTTTCCAATAAATTTTGGAAGAAATTTACACTGGTCATTTTTGCGTAATTAGAATCAACCGCCCTAGCTTCTTCCGGAAAAATGTAATTATTGAGCCATTCTAACAGATTGGAACTGTGTTTTCCGCGCCCAAAAAACTGAGAAAGATGAACATGCGGATCAATCAGGCCGGGAATGCAGATTGCGTTTGTTCGATCAATGAAAGGTGTCTGGGGAGTTTCAGAAAATACTTTTGAGATACGAGAATCTGATATTTCCAAAAAAACATTCTCTTTAAATTCGACATTTTTATTTTGTGTTGGATTGAGTATATTAGTTTTGATTATCATCAGTCTGTCATCTTTTGCAATTCTATCTTCAATATCTTTTTTTCGGTTGCCTGCAAGATCTTTGCCTTCCAATTCTTGATTTTGATCTCTGTATTTGGTTGAGGGATCTTTTTATAAATATCAATGATCAAACCAGCGATCGTTTCATAGTCGCCCACAGGAAGCCCCATATCATAATCGTCATTTAGATAGTCAACTTCCACAAAACCTTGAACGATATATTTTCCTGGTTTAATGACTTCGATCTCGTGAGGTGAGATATCATATTCGTCTTCAATTTCGCCAACGATTTCTTCCAGAATGTCTTCAATAGTGATCAAACCAGCTGTTCCGCCAAAAGAATCTACTACAATGGTCATGCTGATCTTGTTTTCCTGCATCTCTTTTAGCAAAGTGTTCACGTCCTTATTTTCAGGCGTGAAATAGGCATTCCTCATAAAGTCAGCAGCTCGTTTCTGTTCCAATTCTTTGCTTTTCAAAAGATCGTAAATGATCAGGATACCAACGATATTATCCAGATTTTCCCGATAAACTGGAAACCGGGTATAACCTTTTTCTTTGGCGATCTTGATCACGTTTTCGATCGGTGTATTTTGTTCGAAGGCAATGATTTCAGTGCGGTGGATCATCACATTTTCTGCATCAAGATTGGTAAATTCCAGAACATCTTCTAACATTTGCTTTTGGTGAGATTGGAAAACTTCATCATCTTTCGTTTCAGCCAGCATATAGGAAAGATCTTCCCGCGTGATCAGATTATATCCTTCTTTTTTTTGGAGTTGTAAAACTTTTGCCAGCAGATTATTAAAAAAAGAAACGAATTTTACGAAGGGCCAGAAGATCATGCTGAAAAATTTCAGCAACGGCAGACCTCTGAGGACAAATTTATTAGGATAATCGCGATATAGTGCTTTTGGGATCAATTCGGCGAAGACCAAGATCAGACCAGCAATTATGAGCGTGGCGGTTTGTTCGGTCACAACGATCTGTTTTTTATAAAAATTGAAAAGATACATCGAGATCGAGGAAACGATCACTACTGATATGTTATTTCCAAAAAGAGTTGTGCCGAAGATCACATCAGGATTTTTTAAAATGTCCAAGATATGTTGCGTTTTTTGGTCTTTTTTAGATTTTTGTTCCAGCTTCAATTTATCAAGCGAGATCAATCCGGTCTCGATCCCGGAAAAAAAAGCTGATAACAAAAAAAATATGAATATGATAAAAAAATAGACAAATAACATATTTTCAGATCCTTAGGCATGCCTGTTGATCATCGACTTTTTATGCTCCAATTTTAATGCTTCGATAAATTCTTGCAATTCACCAAGTAAAATGTTCTCCAGACGATAAGATGTCAATTTAATTCTGTGATCAGTTACTCTGGATTGCGGGAAATTATAGGTACGGATCTTGGCGCTACGATCTCCTGAACCCACTTGCGATTTGCGATTAGCCGCTCTTTCTTTTTCTTGTTTGGATATCTCGGCATCCAACAATCTCGAACGCAATACTTGCAGAGCTTTGTTTTTGTTCTTCAATTGCGATTTTTCGTCCTGGCAGGTAACAACTATGCCCGTCGGCACATGAGTAATGCGCACTGCAGAATCTGTTGTATTGACGCTTTGTCCGCCGTGACCGGAAGAACGATAAACATCTATCCGTAGATCATTTGGATTGATCTCGATATCGATTTCATTAGCTTCGGGTAGAACTGCCACAGAAACCGCAGAAGTGTGGATGCGTCCGGAAGATTCGGTTTCGGGAACACGCTGCACTCGGTGCACACCGCTTTCAAAACGCATTGTGCCGTAAACATCTTTGCCAGAAAGCGAGAAGATGATTTCTTTAAATCCACCCACTCCAATTGGATTGGAAGAGATCACATTTTTTTTCCAACCTTGTTTGTCAGCAAAATAGCTATACATTCGATAAAGGTCTGCAACGAAAAGGGCGGCTTCATCTCCTCCAGTTCCAGCGCGGATCTCGATGATAGCGTCTTTAGCATCGTTTGGATCCTTTGGCACCAAGAGGTTTTTCAGCTCTTCTTTTTTCTTGTCCAATTTGATTTGCAATTCAACATTTTCTTCTTTTGCCATTTCCAGTAATTCAGCATTATTTTCGGTCTCGATCAATTCCTTATTATCTGCTATAGTTTCTTTAAGTTGGTCAATTCTTTCAAAAGCCTGCAATATTTTTTCTAACTCGTTAAAACGTTGCATCATTTTTCGGTAATTGCGCTGATCTGACATATTGGCAGGATCGATAACTTTCGCTTTCAGCTTTTCATATTCAGCCAGCAAGTTGGCTCTTTTTTCTTGAGAAAACATCATTATCCTTTATAAAAAACTTATATTTTGATATTCGGAAATATCCTCTTCCAAGGCAGATTTCATAGCGATCACAGCAACCTCGATCTGTTTATCATCAGGCGGTTGCGTCGTGATGCGTTGCAAGGCAAGTCCAGGAGCAGTCATCAATTTCACTAAAGGATGATCGATATTTTTTCCCGATAATTTCAGGACTTCATAAGAAATTCCTGAGATCAAAGGCATCAAAAGAAAATGGTATCCTAAACGAGCGAAAATCGAGGGAATGCCAAAATAGTGGGCAATGATCGTATCCACGATCGAAAATATCAAGATCGCGATTAGCAAGACGAAAAAGATAAAACTGGTCCCACAGCGTGGATGTAATGTGGAAAATTTTTGAATATCTTCAGAAGCTAATTTGCTGTTATTCTCATGAGCAAAAACTGATTTATGTTCAGCGCCGTGATATTCAAAAATGCGGTGGATATCTTTCATTTTGCTGATCAGCCAGACGTAAAGAATAAAAAAGAGTATGCGCAAAATTCCTGCAAAAAGATTAAAATAGACGTTTTCCTTGCTCAATTTCAGCCAATCTGCGATCTGATAGGGTAGATAGGCAAATATTAAAAAAGCAAGCCCGAAAGCTAGAATATAACTGAATATTTCACCTATTTTTTCTTTGGTAGCAGATTTTGTTTTTTTCTTATCTTTAGCTTTTTTTTCCCAGTCCAATTCAGCTCGACTGGCAGAAAAATTTAAAGATTTCATACCGATGATCAGCATTTCGATCAAGCTTACAAAACCGCGAATGATCGGCAGTCCAAGAAAAGTATTGGTTTTTGTCACGCTCTCGAATTTTTCTTTTTTCACTTCAATGGAATCATCTTGGCGGCGGATAGCTGTGGCGATATATTGCGGTCCACGCATCATTACACCTTCAATAACTGCTTGTCCTCCAACCTGGATTTCTCTTTTTGTTGTCATTTACCATCCAAAAAAAATGACACCACAACCCTAAGCTGTGGTGCTTTTGTAAAAAATTTCTAACTAATTTTTTTTATTATAATTCTTGTATTTTTGATTGAATTTTTCGATGCGACCTTCTTTTGCAATCTGTCTTTGTTTACCCGTGTAGAATGGATGACAATTCGAGCAGATGTCGATCTTTTCGATGTTCTTGCTCGTTGATCGCACTTCAAAAGTATTGCCGCATGAACAGGTGACGGTCACTTTTTCATATTTGGGATGAATACCTTTTTTCATCTTTAAGCTCCTATTTTAATATTTACTGATCGCAAACATTTTTTCTACGGATATACTGTCAAATGATTTGTTTAGAAAGTCAGAACAACCGAGCTCACTCTATTTCCGAAGTACAAAAATTCATAAAAATTTTCAAATTGGCTTTTTGAACAGCATGATTATTTCCAGAATTTCTGATGTTATGCAAGCTATCGAAACAAGATGAAAGTTTTTCACTAAGCAGCTCTTCTCCAGTGAAATTATTAGATTTTAGATTCACGAAGCTATTTAGAGAAATCTTACGAATTTTGAAAATTAGATGTTTCACAAATTAATTCTGATAGAGATCACTGATAATTCATATTTCTTGATATAAAATTGAGCTTGCTTTATCTCGAATTTTTGTTAATAATTCGCTTAAAAACTGCAAAATATCAAATTTCATAGAAAAATGTTTGACAATTTTAAATCTAATTAATTCTGATACCATTAAGTAAATTCTAAATTTTTACGATGAAAAATTGTTTATGGAAAAAAGTGAGCGTTAATTTCGAAATTATGATTGTATGTGTGTTAATATCGCAGTTAAAGGTAATTTGAGAAAATAACTTAAAAGGAGAATATTATTATGAAAAAATTATTGTTTTTAGTCTTAGCTTTTACTGTTTTAGCCGTAATGCTAAACGCAGAAAAAGTTCGTCCCCTCC
>JAGYMQ010000006.1 GCA_018400535.1 Candidatus Cloacimonadota bacterium | reverse complement strand
CATAAAAAGGTTCGTGATAAACATAATACTGCATTTATCACGAACCTTTTTTCTCATTATCGATATTTAAATTATCCAGTGGACTTTTTATTTTTTTCAAACCGGTTTTTGTTATGTGAGTATAAATTTCCGTCGTTTTTGAACTATTATGACCAAATAATTCTTGTCCATCTCAAATCCTCTCCATGCCCCAGCAAATGAGTAGCGAAGCTGTGACGCAAAGTATGCACAGAAGCTTTTTTGTCAGTAGCGGTTTTGTCATAATCGAAGCTTAAAGCAAAACATTTTTGGTTTTTTACCCTGCATTCAGCAACTCCTATTTTAATGATCATTTTTCCTCCAATATTTTCACCCACAAAGAGGAAAAAATGATCAGAAGATGTCAATAAATTTTTTTAATAAAAGTTAATTTTTGAGGCATAGCGCATGGATCTTGCGGATCAAAATTTGTAACTGATCTTCATAGATTCTGAACTGATCTTCAGCTCAATGTCTTTTTGCTGATGATAATGGCAGATTAAATAGCTGATTCCGCTTCCGACCAAAGCTCCAGCTACAACATCCGAGGGAAAATGATGTCCAGCTCCGACTCGAAAATAGGCAGTTGCCACAGCAGAGCCATAAAGAATCGTGGCGGAAAGAAGATTCTTTCCAAAATTCTGAGTATAATAATAATAGCCAAAAGTGGCAGCAGCAAAGGCTGTCGAACTGTGCATAGAATAGAAGGAATGTTTACTATTGCGTTGTTGTTGTTTTTCCAAATCAACATCTTCATTATATACATAAGGTCGATATCGCTGAGTCAGAGTTTTTGTCCATTTTGCCAGAGCGCTTTGGAAGATCATGATCTCGCTAAAAACGGTGAGATTTTTCAGCAGCTCTGCTTTATCTGGCTCATAGGCGATAAACAAGGCAGATGAGATCGAGAGATAAACAGCGTAATCACTATATTTTTTTTGGACATCATTGAGTTCTTTTTTTGTCCAGCGATCAAAAAAGGGAACATCATGCCAATCTAATTTTGATAATTCTGTTTCCTCTGGTTTATCAAACAACTTACGGTCAAAATAATTATTTGCCAGATCAAGTGTTAGAGCTGTAGAAAGCAGATAAATTGATTCCTTTTGATCGACTTCAAAAATATATGAATTTAATAAAACAGGTAGAATTAAAAAGAAAAAAAAGAAGGAATTTTTCATTAAAAAAAACCGCTGAATTGATCTATCCAGCGGTCAAAAGCTATCTAACCCAAAGTTGCGACCATCACGGCTTTGATCGTGTGCATACGATTCTCTGCTTCATCAAAAACCACTGAAGCTTTGCTTTCAAAAACTTCGTCAGTCACTTCCATTTCGGGAATTCCAAATTTTTCAAAGATCTCTTTTCCAATTTTTGTTTCTTTGTTATGAAAAGAAGGTAAACAGTGCATAAAGATCGTATTGGGATTTCCTGTTTTTTTCATCATGACAGAATTCACCTGATATTGTTTCAGCAATTCAAGGCGTTCTTTCCAAACTGCTTCCGGTTCACCCATTGAAACCCAGACGTCGGTATAGATCACATCTGCATCTTTCACCGCTGTTTCCAATTCATCTGTGATAGTGATCTTTGCGCCTGTTTCATCAGCGATCTTCTGGCAAGTTTCGACCAAATTTTTTTCCGGTTGCACTTTTTCTGGTGCTAAGATGCGAAAATCCATTCCCATCTTTGCGCCGCCTACGAGCAAGCTATTCCCCATATTATTTCTGCCATCTCCCACATAACAAAATGTCATTTCGGAAAAAGGCTTATTGAGATGTTCTTTTGCAGTCAGGAAATCTGCTAATATCTGAGTTGGATGAAATTCTGTGGTCAATCCATTCCAAACGGGCACGCCAGCATATTTTCCCAATTCTTCGACTACGTCTTGACCAAATCCGCGATATTCGATACCATCATACATTCTGCCCAAAACTCTCGCTGTATCTTTCATCGTTTCTTTTGCACCGATCTGACTTCCTGTCGGTCCTAGATAAGTTACATGAGCTCCTTGATCCAAAGCTGCTACTTCAAAAGCACAACGTGTTCGGGTCGAAGATTTTTCAAAGATCAAAGCGATATTTTTTCCTTGTAAAAGTGGTTTTTCAGTTCCGCTATATTTTGCTTTTTTTAGATCAGCTGCTAATTCCAAAAGAAAATTGATCTCTTTCGACGTGAAATCCAATAATTTCAAAAAATTCCGATTATGAAGATTATAAGCCATCGTTCGCTCCTTTTTCAAAAAATTTTTTGTCAAATTCTAAAAATCTATCTCTTTGACAAGATATTTGATCATAATTTCAAATTCCTGAACTTTCAATAATTATTTTCGTCTTAATAACAAAGTGGTATCATCAGCTTCCACGATATTATTGTAAAATGTTTTAAACATTTGATAATCTTCTGGATCAACTTTCGTTTCCAATATTTTTAAGTTTCTGGATATAACAAAAATAAATTTTGATATGCTGCTGCATTATCTTCTTTTATTTCTTGTTTACAATATTTTTCAATCGACTCAAGATCATTCTCATTCCACCATTGATCTACCTGTGCCTGATCAAAAGCTATTAAATTCGCAATACCCAAAAATACTAACAAGAACACAACAGTTAATTTTTTCATTAAAATACCCTCTAATTTTTTCCTGTCCTATTCATAATTCTAACAGAATCTTTTTCTCACATTTCGCTCTACTTATTTTCTCAAAATTTATATTTTTCTCAGAAAATTATTCGGGAAAAGTAAATTATCTGATGCTAATCTTCACTAATATCGGGATTGACAAAAACTGAATCTACAATACTTTCACTGATAAAATCACCCAAATGATTTCGAGAAATTGTGTGCACAGGATAATTGATACCATCGAAATGATCAAATTCCAGGAATTTTTTTCTGATCAAAAGACTATCCTCATTATTATATTGTAATTCGATCGGTAGATTCGCTTTTTGATCAACGTAGAATTGATAGATTTTTCCCTTGAATTCTAGTTTGATAAAAATAACATTTTTCCCCTCAATGTTCTTTTTCTCGCTTTCAAGAAAAATCAGTTTCTGCTTGTATTTTGCCAGATAAATTAAATTACGATAGAGATTTGCACTAATTTCCTGAATAAATTTCTTGGGCAGATCTTCATAATATCCCTTTTCATATTTCAACCATCCTTTGTTATCTTCAATAATGAATTCTTTATCTTGCAAATTTATGATAAATTTATCGGGAAAGATCGCGGTGATCTCGATCGGAACTTTTAGATCACCATATTGCAGTCTTTGAATATTTGCTCCAACTGTGCGAATGGCGAAAATGCTGTCTATCTGACCCAAACTTTGCACCATTATTTCAAATCTTTCTTGCGCCAGACTCGATTCACTTTTTTCAGGGAAAAGAGCTCTCATCAAAGCTAACAAAAAAACAGCGCTGATCAAAATTTTCCAGAAAGATCGGTCAGCAAAGAATTGTAACATCCTTTTCATGTATATTCCCCATAAAATCAGAAGATCAAACCAGAGCCAGACATTCCAGGCATTTTTTACAGCAATTTCTTCAGTTCATCGAGAAGATGCGTTTTGATATAATCAAAGCCACTTTGCCAGAAATCAGGATTGGATAGATCGATATTGACTTTTTTCAACAATGTTTGTGGAGAAGCAGAGCCACCGCTGGCAAGCAGTTCAAAATATCCCGGCTTGAAATCTTTTCCTTTTTGTAAATATTGTTGATAGAGCGCAATAACAAGAAGTTGAGCAAAAGCATAGCTATAACAGTAAAATGGAGACGAAAAGATATGGGGAATCCCTGCCCATTCCCAGTGATATTCTGCTGGTATTTCTAAGACATCATCAAAGACACGCTCCAGTTCTTCTTGATAAATTTTTGATAGTTGATCAGCACTTTGTTTTTCCTTTTCGATGGCTTCATGAGCACGCAGTTCAAAACGCGTGAACATATTCTGCCGGTTTGTTGTGGCAAAAATATCTTCTAATTTAGAAGTGATCAAAGAAATTTTTGCTTGCTGATCAGTCATTTCCTTCAATAATTTATCTGTTAACAACATTTCAGAAAAGATCGACGCAATTTCGGCCAAAGGCATGATCGGATGGAAATTGATTTGAGTTTGCTTTTGGGAAAGAACGCTATGAATTCCATGACCGAGTTCATGTGCCAGAGTGATAACATCGCGCTGACGTCCCATAAAATTTACCAACACAAATGGATTCTTTTCCACAGTGGAAGAAGCACAAAAAGCTCCATCTCGTTTCTTGGGATGGATTTTGGCGTGGATGCGATTATCATCAAAGAAACTTTTTGTAATTTCATAAAATTTTTGATCAAATTTTTTCATTCCGCTTAGCACTGTTTCTTTGGCTTCGTTCCAACTATATTCTTTTTCTTTAGTAGAAACTGGAGCATAAAGGTCACTCAATTTCAATTTTCCAATATTCAGCATCTCGGTTTTTAGCTGATAATATTCTTGCACCAGACTATCATTTTTTGTGATCGTTTTGATCATTGTGTTCACAGTTTCGTCAGATAATTCATTGCTCATATTTTTGGATTGGATAGAAGATTTGAAACCACGCTCTTTTTTTTCTAAAACCCTATCTTTCACAATGTTATTGTAAATGTTTCCGAGCACTAATTTATTTTCTTGATATTTACCAAATTGCACTTTTGCTGATAATTCTCTGATCTTTGGATTGGAATGATGGCGCAAATTTCTGATCTGCGAACCGTTCATGGTTTTCATCTCGCCATCGATCTCGATCTGATATTCAAAGTCGGAAGTAAATTCTTGATAGAGCTGTCGAAAAGCTGAAGAGCCAGTAATATCTTTTAGTTTAGACATCTTTTCGGCTGCTTCTGAGAGCACGTGATCTTTGAATAGACGAGCCATTTTTATGGTGTGATGATAATTGGCAGCAAGTTCTGACTGATAGATTTTTTCAATCGTTTCGTGATCAACTTTTGCTAATTCAATTTCGATAAAGATCAAATGATTTGTGATGGAATTTGCTCGTTCTTGAAATTTCATCAAAAATTTCATCACGTCTTGATCAGAAGTATTTTCCGAGAATTTTAGATGCACAAATGTATTGGGGTGTAAAAGGTATTTTTGGAATTTTTCTAACTTTTGATAAAGCTCTTTGGCTTTTTCTGGTGTGAAAAAACCGGGTTTTTCTATCTTTCCCCGATATTCTTTGGCGATCTCTTTTGCCAAATTTTCTGCTTTGTCCAGATCTTCATTGATCTTGGGATCTTCGATCGACTGATAATATTCGCTCAGGTCCCAGACAACATTTTCTGCGCCTGTCATTTCCTTATTTTTCATTTTGCTGTTCTCCTGGAATTTTTTTCAGCTGCTGATATTCAAACTTTTCACCAGAACAGAAGAAGCTCCGAATGAATTCATATTGAACCGAAAATCATCTGCGATCATTTCCACGTCTTGTAACAATTTGAGAAAATTTCCCGAAACAGTAAATTGTTTGAGAGAATTTTTTCTTTTACCTTTTTCGTAAAGAAAACCTTCTGCAGAAAGAGAAAAATCTCCTGAAATTGGACTTGCACCAGAGTGCATTCCTTGTAAAGAGACTATTTCAACAACTTCGTCAAATTCCTGATACAATTCATCTTTTTTATGATCATCTTTTTGTAAGAAAAAATTCGAAGGTGCAATGCTCAAAGTTCCTTTATAGCCGCGGCTGGCATTTCCTGTTGATCTGGTTTTATCTTTTCGGGCAGTTTGTGTATTGTGAAGATAGGAAAGCAATTTTCCTCTATCGATCAATTTTGTCGTTTGAGAAGGATAGCCTTCACTATCAAATTTTCTGGTGGAAAATCCTTCAGGATGCAAAGCATCGTCGATAATCGTGATCTTGTCATTTGCGATCTTTTTACCGATCTTATCTACCAGTAAAGATTTCCCCTGATGAACAGCTTTAGCTCCAAAAATACCACTGAATGTTTGTAATATTGTTGCCATCATATTGTTGTCAAAGATCACTGGATATTCACCCGATTCAATTTCTTCTCCACCCAAGAGAGCAACACATTTTTCCACGCTTTTTTCAGCTATTTGTTGGGGATCTATCTTTTTCATATCTCTCGTTATCGCAAAATCCATAGCCATCCGTTTATCATCTTTTTCTGAACCCAACACGCTCACATAGCTCATCAGATAATTTTGCTTTTCTTCTTTATCCAAACCTTTATTATTCATGATCCTGTGATAGGTCGTGCCGTCACTTAAACCAACATGGGGAACATTGATGATCCGATTATCAGCAGCGAATGCATATTGTTCTAACTTTTTAGCAAAATCGATTTTTGCTTTCACATCAACTTTTTCCAGATCTGCTGAATAAATATCCAGTTTCTGATTCAGCTCTGGGTGAGCTTCCATATAAGCAATTTCGTCATCATCTGTGAATTTTGCATTTTCCAAAGCATTATCCACAACATCACGTAATACATTTTCAGCAAAATTTTCTGTGTAGGAATAACCCATTTTGTCATCTTTGATCACGCGCACTCCAATCCCTTTGGCATCGGCATAATCGAAAGATTCGATATTCTGCTGATGGATCTTCACAGAAAAGGAATTGTTTATCAATAATAATATTTCTATCTCATCAACTTTATCAGTTGCATAATCCATAATAATTTTAAGTTCTTTATCATGCATCTTACCTCCTATTTTCTTCCACCGACGACGATTTCGTCGATCTTGATAGCTGGTTGACCTACATTTGCTGGCACAGAACCGCTCACAGAACCGCACATACCTTGTCCCATTTCCAGATTATCTGCCACCATGCTGATCTTTTGCAGAGCATTAGCACCATTTCCGATCAAGGTTGCACCCCGTACTGGTTCTTTGATCTCACCATTTTTGATGAGATAACCTTCACTAACAGCAAAATTGAAATTGCCTGTTCCTGGCATAACAGAACCGCCGCCCATTTTCTTTGCATAAATTCCTTTTTCGATGGAAGCGATCATCTCATCCAATTTGTCTGAACCATTATCGATGAACGTATTTCTCATTCTTGAGGCAGGAGCAAATTGATAGGATTGTCTTCTGCCGCTTCCTGTTCGGGCATATCCAGTTTTGATGCTGCCCATTTTATCAACCATGTAGGATTTCAATATTCCCTTATCGATCAGAACTGTTCTTTGCGTCGGCATACCTTCATCATCGATATTTTCACTGCCCCAACCATTTGGGATCGTTCCATCATCAATAGCAGTAACGACAGAATTGGCAACTTTCTCGCCTATTTTTCCGGCAAAGACGGAAGCACCTTTTGCCACTGCAGTTGTTTCTAAAGCATGACCGCAAGCTTCGTGAAAGATCACTCCACCGAATCCATTATCGATCACAACGGGGAATTTTCCGCTGGGAGCATATTTTGCTTTTAACATCGTCATTGCAATACGAGCAGTTTCTTTTCCCAAATATTCTGGATCAAGTGAATTGAAAAATTCATAACCAGCAAAACCACCTGGTCCTTCAGCTCCAATTTGTTTCTCAGACCCATTTGAAGCAATCGAGCGAACATAAACGCGAGAATAATTTCTATCATCTTCTGTCCAGAGTCCTTCGCTGTTAGCAATCCAAATATGCTGCATTTTTTCAGTAAATCCGATATCTACTTGCGTGATAAGGTCACCCGCAGAACGTGCAGCTTTATTAATTTTTTGGATAAAATTAATTTTTGCTTTTTTATCAACACTATCATTTGGAATTTTTATCAAATGCTTGTTTTCAAATTCTAAAGTTGTAAAATCGATTACTTTTTTTTCACTTTTTCCTTTCGCTGCTTTGCTGGCTGCATCAGCAGCTTGCATCAAAGATCTTTCGGAAAGATCATTGGTGTAAGCATAAATTTCTGTCTGACCATAAAAAACTCTGATCCCTGCACCAAAATCATTTCCCACATTGTTTTGTTTTGTTTTATTATCGTTAAAATGAATGCTGGAATTATAAGTATCCTCAAAAAATAATTCAGCGAAATCTGCGCCGTTAGAAAGTGCATGATCAATCACTTTAGCGACAAGCTCTTTTGTGATCATCTATCCTCCTTTTAAGATTAATTATGTTGCAGAGAAAAATTCTCGGTGCTATATGTCAAGCTTTTGGGATAAATACAAATTTTATTTTTACAAGGTTCATTTGTTGTCTCTTGTATTTTTTGGTTTTTCTTGACGTAATGAGAAAGGAAAAAAAAATTCCAAAAAATTTGTAAATGTGTTTCGTTAAATACCTTGTGAAACTTTGATTTATCCTTTTTTGCAATTTAATTTTTGCGAGGTAAAGATTATTATTTTCCAGTTTTAAATTGATAGAATATTTTTTATGAAAGATTAAAAAACTAATGAGGTAAATATGAAAGTTATTGATGCGAAAGGACTTGCTTGCCCACAACCAGTTATTCTAACTTTTCAGCAGATAAAAAAAGAAGATGAAGATTTTGATGTCTTAGTGGATGATGAAGCGTCGCGAGAAAATGTGATCAGGTTATTGAAAAAATATGAAAAGAGATTTTCTTTAGAAAAATCAGGCAAAGAAACGATCTTTCATATCAAGAAATAAGGAATTTCTGGCAATTTTTTTGTTAGAAAAAGATAAAAAATGA
The DNA here is from genome assembly GCA_018400535.1 of Candidatus Cloacimonadota bacterium. Lineage (GTDB taxonomy): Bacteria > Cloacimonadota > Cloacimonadia > Cloacimonadales > TCS61 > TCS61. Next base: position 7,800 of record JAGYMQ010000006.1, on the reverse strand, counting down.
AATTGGAAATTTAAAAAAGAGGTTCATTTGGAAGAAGCTAAACTGACACACTTTGTCAAAGCTGCTGGCTGAGCTGGTAAAGTAAGTCCGTCGGACTTGAAAGAGATCATGAAAGACATCAATTGGCCTACTTCATCCGATATGTTAGTCTCTTTTGATACAAATGAAGATGCTGGAGTTTATCGGATTTCTCAAGAAAAAGCAATCGTGCAAACGATAGATTTCATCACGCCCGTTGTGAATGATCCCTATATTTATGGTCAGATCGCTGCTGCAAACAGTTTGAGCGATATTTTTGCGATGGGGGCAAAAGCATTGACAGTTCTCAATTTGGTTGCCTACGATAATTGCAATATCACAAAAGAAATGTTGAATCAGATCTTACGTGGTGGCTTGAGCAAAGTTGCCGAAGCAGATGCTGTCATATTGGGTGGCCACACGATCGAAGATGTCGAAATGAAATTTGGAATGGCTGTCACGGGGATCATTCATCCAGATAAGATAATCCGAAATAACACAGCCGAACCAGATGATAGCTTGATCCTCACAAAACCACTCGGAATGGGAGTTATTACAACATCTATCAAAGCAGATCTTGCCCCACAATCAGCGATCGACAAAGCGATATTTCATATGAGTTATCTGAACAAAACTGCTTCTGAGATCGCAGTAGAGAATCAAGTTCATGCAATGACAGACGTAACTGGATTTGGCTTACTTGGACATTGTTCAGAAATGTTGAAGGAAAATATAGAAATTGAGTTGGAATACGACAGCATTCCAATCATTGAAGAAGCCTTTGAACTGGCTGAAATGGGTTTATTTCCAGCTGGTTCGATCAATAATCGGAAATATTATTCTCAAAATGTCGAAGTTCAAAAAGAAGGTCTTGATCTTGATCAGCAAACGCTATTGTATGATGCGCAAACTTCTGGAGGACTTTTGATCGCAGTTTCTAAAGCAAAAGCAGATCGTTTAATTGAGCAATTACATCACGCAGGATTGGACTGGTCTCGTATCATCGGAAAGGTCAAAAGTTCTGAAAAAAGCAGAATTGTAATAAAATAGAAATTACCATCGATTATTCATCAAAAGACCGATCATAATTTTCAGTAAATAATGTTTACAATAATGTAATTTGAATGAAATGGATCAAAAAAAATTAATTGGGGAAAAATGAGCACCAGAAAATTAGCAAAAAATATCGGCTCAATGTCTGTCGCGGTGATGATCAGCAGGATTTTTGGATTACTGCGCGACATTTTTATGACCAATTATTTTGGTACAACGATCTATGCTGATGCCTTTCGTGTGGCCTATCAATTACCTAATTTTTTGCGTCGGCTTTTTGGTGAAGGTGCGCTTTCTGCTGCTTTCATACCACTTTATGCAGAACTGGGAATAAATAGGAATAAAAAAACTCAGATCAAATTTGCTTTAAATATGCTTTCCATTCTTTCTCTTTGTCTTCTTATTCTTAGCATTTTAGGAATTCTCTTCGCTCCCTTCCTGATCAAATTGATCGCTCCCGGTTTTTCGCTCGAAGCAAAATTGCTCGTTATAAAACTCACCAGAATTCTCTTTCCCTACCTTTTTTTTATCGGTTTGTCATCCACTTTGATCTCGATCTTGAATGCACATGATAAATTTTTTCTACCCGGTCTTTCTTCTGCTTTTCTCAATATTGCGATGGTTGGAAGTCTGGGTGTCTTCGTTTTATTTAAACCTGATTCTTCACTGGAACAAAAAATTGTGGTCTGGAGTTTTGGCGTTATCTTTGGCGGTCTATTACAGACGATAGTCAATTTTCCTTTATTAAAAAAAGTTGGTTACACACTAAAATTACAGATAAACCTGAAAAGTAATTATCTGCGAACAGTTTGGCAAAAATTGATTCCTGGTGCGATCGGGATCGCCGTGCGGCAGATCAATCTCGTGGCAGACCTAATTCTGGCTTCTTTTCTGGTTTCTGGAAGCATTGCTGCTTTAGGTTATGGTAACCGCTTGATGCAATTACCGATGGGAATTTTTGGCGTCGCTACTGGCGTCGCTGTATTACCATTGTTCTCGCGTTTCGTTGCAGAGAAAAACTGGCGTGAACTGACCAATAAAATGCGTTTTTCGATCATTTCCTTGAGTTATATTATGTTGCCGGTCACGGCGATCATTGCTGGCTTGGGAAAGGATATCATCCGGCTTTTGTTCCAACGCGGAAGATTTGATCTGCAATCTGTGGAAATGACTTATGCCGCTCTACTATTTTATTCTCTGGGTATCATCTTTTATAGTATGAATCGTGTGATCATCCCAGTTTTTTATGCTAATAAAGACACTAAAACTCCAGTTAAAATCTCAGCGATCATCGTTTTTTTTAACATTATTCTCAATATTATTTTGATGTATTTTTTGCAGCACGCAGGATTAGCGCTTTCCACATCTATCTGCGCTGCTATCCAAACTTTTTTTCTTCTATCAAAACTAAAAAAGAAAATTCCACAGATCACATTTCCCAATATCTGGAAGACTTTGATGAAGATCACATTGATCTCACTTTTGATCTTTCTGATAATAATCTGGATTAATTCTCTATTTACTACAGAAATTTTTTACTTCAGAATTATGAAAGTGCTGATCCTGTCTTCTGGAAGTTTTTTGCTGTTTTTCCTGTTTACCAAGATTTTAAAAGTAGAATTCAGTGCGAAAATAAATCGACAATTATGGAAAAAAATACGCAAAAGATAACGCGAATATTGGAGCTACTTCCAGATCGACCAGGCGTTTATTTGATGAAAAATGAAAGTCAGAAGATCATTTATGTGGGAAAGGCAAAAAGCCTGAGAAGTCGAGTGCGCTCCTATTTCAGTGGCACTCCCACCGATCCCAAAACGCAAGAGCTGGTTTCACGCATCAAAGATTTGGAATATATCATCACGAAGACAGAAGGACAAGCTCTGGAACTGGAAGCAAATCTCATCAAAAAGCACAAACCACGCTACAATATTTCATTGAAGGATGATAAACGCTATCCATTCATCAAAGTAACTTTGAACGAAAAATTTCCACGCATTTTTGTCACACGGCGTTTGCTGAAAGATAGAGCAAAATATTTTGGGCCCTACACGGACGCGAAGTCAGTTCGGCATACACTAAAAATGATGGAATGGATATTCCCACTTCGAACTTGTAAGCGCGATTTGGAAAACAAGGAATATAAACGTGCCTGCATAAATTATCAGCTGGGAAAATGCACAGCTCCTTGCATCGGCAAAATTTCTGAAACTGAATACAACGATATTGTGAAAAATGCTATACGTTTCCTGAAAGGAAGAAATCAAGAAATAATTTCCGAGCTCAAAATTCAGATGGAAAAATTTGCTGCTAGTCTCGAATTCGAAAAGGCAGCAAAAGTGCGAGATAAATTACGCAATTTACAACATATCAATCGTCATCACAATATCTTTTTCACCGATCAAAAAGATCGTGATGTGATCAGCATCTATCAAGAAGACAAAAGAGTTGCGGTCAGTGTTCTCAAAATTTTAGCTGGAAAGCTTTTAAATAAAGAGATCTATGAATTGGAAAATACCGAAAACAGCATCTTAGCTGAATTGATGGAAGCTTTCGTGAAACAATATTATTCTCAAAAATTACACAACCTGCCCTATTCAATATTATTACAGATCGAACCTTCAGATTTTCATTCTCTTCAAAATTGGCTGCAAAAAAAATTGATCGTCCCCAAACGTGGTGAAAAAAAAATTCTGTTAACCATCGCTAGAGAAAATGCTTATAATTATCTGGAAGAACAGAAGCTGAAACATCTCAGAAAAAGCAACCGCACGATATTCCCGATCAAAGAATTGAAAGATAAATTGCACTTGAAAAGTCTTCCCCGCAAAATGATCTGTCTTGATATTTCCACGATTCAAGGTTCGGATACTGTCGCTTCTGCTGTATATTTTGAAAATGGAAAACCAAAAAAATCTCTTTATCGTCACTTCATTATCAAAAGCCTGCAAAAACAAAATGATTTTGCAGCGATGCAAGAAACTCTGGAAAGATACCTGAAACGAATTGATGAACAAACAAAACCAGACCTGATCGTGATCGATGGTGGAAAAGGGCAGCTCAATTCAGCTAACTTTACTTTGCAAAAATTTCCCAAATGGGAGATCGAGATCATTTCTCTGGCAAAAAGAATGGAAGAAATTTTCCTACCAAAAAAAAATGAATCAATTCTTCTTCCTCGCAATTCTTCTGCTTTGCGTTTATTGATAAAGATCCGTGACGAAGCCCATCGATTTGCCATCACATTTCATCGCAAAAAAAGAAATTTCCGCACTTTGCAAAGTGATCTGGACAAAGTGAAAGGTATCGGTGACAAAACCAAATTTTTACTACTCAAAGAATTTGGTTCAATTGAAAAGATCAAAAAACTACCAATTGAAGAATTGACAAAGATAAAGGGTATTGGTAAACAAACTGCTATAAATATTTTGGATAAATTAAATGAGAAAAAGGTTTAGGATTTTGTTATGAAAAAAATTTTACTGATCATTATTATTGCCTTGAACGGATTTGTCATTAATGCAGAAAATTCTGAAACATCCAGCCTGAAATCTGCGCTCGCAGAAGCTTCAGCCAAAGATAAACCGATGCTCTTGAATGATATTGCCTTCCACTACTATCGGCATTTCCCCGATTCTGCTATGGTCTATTGCAAAGAAGCAGAAAAGTTAGCAGAAAAACAAAAAAATCATTACGAACATATTCGTGCTTTGGAAATCTGCGGCAGAGCAAAAAATAAAAAGAAAGACTATGAAGGCTCGATTAAAACTTTGAATACCTCTGTTGAATTATGGAAAAAATATAAAGTTGATTACAATATTAGCGATGCGATAATTTATATTGCGATCAATTATATGCAATCTGCCGATCTACATCAGGCAAAAAATTTTATGGTCGATGTGCTGGATAATATCGAGGAATTTGATTTTGACATTCCAAATCGTGCCCGTCTTTATAACAATCTTGGAATCATTGAAAATCAATTTGGAAATTATTCAATAGCTATAGAATATTATATCAAAGCATTAAATCTCAAAGAAACATTCGTTGAACCGCCTTCATTACGCGGAACTCTTTTGAACATAGGAAACTTGATGGTGAGAATAAAGAACTATCAGGAGGCACTGACATATTATCAACGAATTTTGCAAATCAATAGAGAAAATGATCTTTCTACGAAGTATGCAAACGTGTATATTGGAATGGGAAATGTTTACCTTAATCTGGAAAAATATGCAGAATCAAAAAAATATTATCAATTAGCTCTAAAACAAGCTGAACAGGAAAATAATCTAAAAAATCTATCTCAAAGTTATAATAATCTGGCGGTTTTATGTGAAAATGAATATAAATATGATGAAGCCCTGCAGTACTATTTTTCTGCACTTGATCTGAGAAAAAAACTCAATGATAAATATGGAATCACAAACTTGCATAAAAATATCGGTAGTCTTTACATTCTGATCGATGATTTGGCCAAAGCAGAATATCATCTCCAAAAAAGTTTGGAATATGCCACAGAAAATGATGCAAAAATGATCTTGGAAGAAGCCTATAAATTTCTATCACAACTTTATGAAAAGAAAAAAAATTATCCCAAAGCGCTGTCTTACCAACGTAAATTTTTTACGGTTCATGATCAAATCTTGAATGAATCGATCACTGATAAGATATTGGAAGTGGAAAAAAAATACAATACACGTGCTACGAAAAGGGAAAATCAAATTCTGAAAAGAGATAATGAGATCATGAAATTGAATATTGAAAAAGAAAAATTGGATAAAATTCGCTTGATCTTGATCTTGATCACAATTTTGCTTGTAGCTCTTTTCTTTTTTATGTTGTTCTATCTGAAACATAGAAAAAATATTTTCCTGCAAAAATCTACCGAGCTTCTTGATGAACAAGTGAAACTTCGCACACAACAATTGGAAGATATAAATTTGCAACTGCAAGAAGAGATCGAAACTCGCAAAAATATTGAAAACAAGTTAAAAAAATCTTTGTCGGAAAAAGAATTGATGCTCAAAGAGATACATCACCGCGTCAAAAATAATATGCAGGTCGTCAGCAGCATTTTGGATTTGCAAACTGAAGAATTGCACGATGATGGATTACGCATCCTGTTCCAAAATACAAAAAATAGAATTCAGTCAATGTCTTTGATCCACGAAAAACTTTATCACTCTGATAATTTTGATCAGGTGGATTTTCAAGAATATATTAATTCTCTGATCATGCATATTTACGCAGGTTTCCATGTTGATCTGAATCGCATTGAACCAATCATCAAAATCGATAATATTCCTATCAATCTTGATTATGCTGTTCCTTGCGGAATGATCGTCAACGAGTTGGTTACAAATACGATCAAATATGCTTTTGATCCTGAAGAGAAAGGAAAATTGTGGATATCATTACAAAAAAAAGAAACGAATGATTATATTTTAGAAATTGGGAATAATGGAAAAGATTTTCCACGAAATATTGATCTGGAAAATCCGACTACTATTGGTTTGCATCTGGTTAATTTATTAGCTGCACAGATCGAAGGAAAACTCGAAGTTGTCAAAAAAAATGGAGTCAGATACTTCTTAACATTTCAGTATAATATTTCCAGATAATTATCTCATTTAAGAAATATCCAACTAGCCAAAAGCATTCTTTTGCAAAAGATCGGAATATTTAATTCTTTTCTATCAAATTATTATTCATCACCATTTTCGTCAATTTCCAGAAATTTCAAAAAATGCTGAACAGAAGCTTGATCAAATCGCAATCGATAGCGCGGATCGAATGTTTTGTTATCTTTATCGCGTAATTCAAGATGTAGGTGCGAAGGTTTTCCACTGCGACGAATATTGCCGGTCATACCAGTCAAACCAACAGCTGAAGAGCGATCTACTACTTCTCCAGTTTTCACAAAAACTTCGTTCAAATGGGTATATAAACTTTCGATCCCTTCCGGATAGAGAATGCGAATCGTTTTTCCATATTCGATCTTGACCGAGTCGATGCTGCCGTTTTGCCTTTCGCATTGCACAGTCATCATATAATGTGGATTATCTGTAGCTAAAGTAACGATCCCATAATCTGCCAGCGGATAGACGGGCGTATTTTCTGGAGTATAAAGATCGATTCCTTCATGGATACGTTTGCATTCTCGCGTGCCGCGGATCGCACCATAATGATCTGACCAGCGGTTTCTGATGTATTTGTGGATGAGTTGATCGAAATCCAAATTATCTTTGAATGGAGAACGATATTTATTGAATTGATCGATAAAACTTGCTGTGAATAATATCTGATCTTTTTTAAAAATTTTGGGAGAAACGAATACCACCGAACTATCAATATAAGTAATTATCTTGAGATTATTCAATTTTTTTTGCAGATGATCGATCATAAAAAAATCGAAGATGACGATCAACAACAGAATCAGAAACAGTATTAACTTGATCTTTTTTTTCATTTTAAATCCTTGTTTTATAATAACATTAACTGACTAATATGTGAAATTGAATTAGTTGGGGATCGTTACAAAGTCAAGGTTAATTCAAGTAGAGGCAGAAAAAAAAACACAAAACTGAAGTGAAGATCGGATAAGAAAGAAAAATTGCTTCTTCGTTTTTTATTCCTCAGAACTGTATTTGCATTTTCAGTGGATACGAATCAAGTCTCTTAACCCATCTTTACCATCCAAAAATAAATAAAATAAAATTTCAAGATATC
>JAGYMQ010000005.1 GCA_018400535.1 Candidatus Cloacimonadota bacterium | reverse complement strand
CTTCCTTCGACTAAGCCTGTCCTGAGCGAAGCCGAAGGGCTCAGGATGACAGATAAGTTGCTCAGGATGACAAAATAAAATGTTCAGGATGACAAGGTAAATTGCTGTGGAGAATAAATGATTTCTTACTTTTAACCTTCAACCTTCAACCTTCAACTTTTCACTTTTTCTTCCTTTTCCCTTTCAACTTAAATAGATTTTATTCGACAACGTTGAATTTTACGCTTGTGTTGTTTCCATCTCGAAAAGTTGCTTTTAAAAAGTAAACTCCATTTGAGCACCGTTTATTATTGCTATCACGACCATCCCAGCTATAATACGAACTTTCATTAGTCATATTTTTTATCAATTGTCCTTTCAAATTAAAAATATCGATTTTCTGTGGAACTTCTTTATTTTTCATCAATTTGATATTCAGATTTGCTTTTGAGAAATTGACCGGATTTGGATAAAGCAAGATTGTTTCATTTCTGGGAATTTCTATTTGTTCCAAGCTTGTCGTCTGAAAAAGTTCATTTAGTAAAAAGAGAGTAGGTTGCAGCGTGTAAGCGGGAGTTGTGTTTGCTGGTGAAGTTGACCAATAAATATCATCCGTTGTTGGAACAAACTCGATCGCTTGAATATTTCCATAAACTCCAGCAGCTCCAGACAAAATTTCCCAGCTGCGAGAAATTGAAATTTCGGAATTTGCATTCAGGGAATCAACAATATTTGAGTAGCGATTACAATAAACTGGAGAATAAAGTGTGCGGAAATGATTAGTCGCTGCAAGATTGTCGCCATCAATTGCTGTGTTATCGGCAGCTGTGCGAACCATTGCTCCGTTTTGATTATTGCATTCCACGATGATGGCGCAGCTGTCTTTTTGCGTGGAAGCAAGGACGTGTGTGATGCTTCCACTCAAATGATTACGAGATGAGATCGCAGAAAAAACATCGTTGGGATTGTTTTCGCCATTATTATTGAAATCATTTTTTTCCAAACCAGAGCGAATAGAAAAAAATATCGGATTCAAATTTGTGGGATCGGGATGAGTATGAAAATTTCCCACATCCATAAAAGCAGCTATCCGATTTTCATTGATGCCAGATAACGCACCGATGAGACCAGCGAAAGCAAAAGATATCCAACTTTGTTCATCAGTTTCGGCAGGAATTTGCACAATTATAAGTTGATTATCCAGAAGTGTCTGATGTGGATTCCAATCTAAAAGCCGTGTGATAACAGATTCACCCTGCAAAATTGGGTCAGCGAGCGTGCTGTTTCCCCAGCTGGATAGACTTGAACAATGCAGCTGATCTTCCAGAAAATCGAAAGCGACGGAAAGGTCAACGATCGCATTCGCCAGCAAAACATCATCTGCGTCGAGATCGCGATTCAGAACTGAAGAGAAAAGCGAAAAACCAGCAGCTTCGATCCCGCTGATCATGCCGTGTGCTTCCTGTTCAAATTCAGCTGCAACAACGTAATTTTCCTGAAAATAATCTAATGCCTGCCCATAATAATAGGCAGAATTGCTGAAATTATAACCTAAAATATAATTTTCCATCACGTCTATAATTTGTTCTGCCTGCAAATATCCATAAGCAAATCCACGCTCTTGATGTGTTCCCCAGATTTTTAGGACTGTTTTATCTTCGATCTGAAAAACCTCACCGTTTACGACTTGGCCAAAACTTAGCATAATCAATTGAATAAAAATAAGAAAGAAAAGTATTTTTTTCATATCAAACTCCTTTTTTTTGTCATTATTTTCTATTTTGAAATATTGATTTTGAAAAGTAATTTTTTTTATTTGAAAAATCATTGCAAGAAAATTATGGACTTTAAAATAAATAATTTGAAATTGTGTTAAAAAATGAGGTGAGTCATGAATAAATACGATACAAAATTTTTAGCCTTGCGATTCAATGAATTCATCAATAGTTGTGATCTAAAAAATTTGGTCAAAATGATGAGTGAAGATCACACATTCATCCCCTAATTGGAACGACTGAACGAGGAAAAAATGAAATGAAAAAAGGCTGGCCGGAAATTTTCCAAAAATATCCTGATTATTTGAACAAAATCCAATTTGCAGAATTTCGGACGAACATCTTTTCCATGCTGGGATATTCGACCTGTTCGGAAGAAAATTTGAAAGGCCGTGCTATCTGGCTCGCTGAAATTGAAAATGATCTGTTTATAAAATGGCAGATCTGTTCAGATAGAGAAGAAAATCTTCGGAAATTTTTCGGCAAATTATTTTGATAGGGAGTATTTTTTATGGATACTAAAAAAATTTTGGTCTTGATCTTGATCTTAAATTTTAATTGTTTTTTGAGTTCAGAAATAATTTGGGAAGACGGTTTTGAGACAAATAATGATTGGAGTTTGAACGGAGAATTTGAAATTGACATTCCACAGGGATTGGGAGGAAATTATGGCAATCCTGATCCACAAACAGCTTTTGCCGGAGAAAAAGTTCTCGGCGTCGATCTGACAGGAACGGGCGATTATCCCGGCGATTATGAAGCTGACCTGGAAGACAGAGAAGTTTTCGCGCTTTCTCCTCCGATAAATTGTTCTGAATTCATCAATGTAGAATTGAAATTCCAGCGCTGGCTGAACGTCGAACAATCCTCTTATGATCACGCATATATTGATATCAGCAATGATGACGGTATCAGCTGGACAGAACTTTGGACAAACAGCGCAACCATCACCGATGATAGCTGGAATGAATTCACTTACGATATTTCCCAGCTGGCCGATATGAAAGAAAATGTGCGCTTGCGTTTTTCGATCGGCGCTACTGATGGTAGCTGGCAATACTGCGGCTGGAATCTGGATGAAATCAAATTGATCGGTGAGCAGGTCGAATATGGAGCAATCGCTGGCAATATTATCGATGATACAAATAATCAACCGATCGAATTTGCTCAAGTTATGAATGATTTTGGAAATACGATCTCGGATGAGAATGGCTATTTTTTGCTGCCTGATATTCCAGAAGGCGAAAGGACGATCTCTGTTTTTGCCCTCGGTTATCTTGATTTTTCTTTGGAAAATATTAATGTGATCGCACCTGATACGACTTTTGTCGTTTGCGCTTTGACTCCAAATCCTAACTTACCGCCTTCACCACAGAATCTTCAAGCGCAGATCATCCAAAACGATGTGGCATTAAGCTGGGAATATCCTTTTAATGAAGAATTGCTGGCATATAATATCTATCGAGACGGAATTGTTATCCAAAGTGTGATTCCAGAAAATTATCTGGATGCCGACCTGATCAATGGAGAATATTTTTATTTCGTTACGGCAGTTCACGATTATGGTGAATCATTGCCTTCGGATACAGTATTTGTGGAAATTACCGCAGTTGATGATCACGTCATAACGAATAATATTGCGCTTTCTAATCATCCCAATCCTTTCAATCCTTCCACAACAATATCATTCAATTTAGCCAGAGAAATCACGGAGAACACAGAGATAATTATTTATAATTTGAAAGGACAGACGATAAAAACTTTCGACTTGCAAGATTCAAATTTGACTGATTGTATTGAGTGGAATGGAATAGATCAGGGCGGTAAGCGAGTTTCCAGCGGTTTGTATATTTATCAGTTAATGAAAGATCAAGAGGTTATTGCTTCGCAAAAAATGTTGCTTTTTAAATGATATTGAGCGAAAAACAACTATTATCTTGTGAAATATTTTCCAATCTCAATTATAATAAAATCAAATAGTTGCGATCCAAAATGGGAATTGATCTTTCAGTTCTATTTCAAAATTAGTTAGAGATAATCAGGGTTTTTAATTTTTAAAAAAAATAATATTTCTTTACAGATAGGTTTCAAATCTTTTTTTGCAGCGCTTAGGAGAAATTTATGGAAAGTAGAAATATACAAAAGATCAAACAAAAGATCGCAAAATTATCAAAAGAAGAATTCAAAAAATATGAGCAAAGCGATTTGGAAGAAGCAAAATCATTGAATTTTGAAATGCTAAAATTATCTGAAAAGATAGGTGATAGGAAGGTCGTTGCTTCCGTTTATTCCAAACTGGCGAATATTTCGATAACAAATTTTGGTAAACAGATCCCACCTGAAATACAAAATAATATCTTTGATAAAAACTTTTCCTTCGGCGCTTCTGCAAATACCGGTCTTGGACTTTTCATCGTTAAAAATATTTTAAAAAGCTATGGCGGAAACATCACTCTGCGAAAAAGCGATGGTGAATCGACGGAATTTATCATCACGTTGCGATCTGGATAAAGATGAAAAAAATATTTTTACTCATATTTATTTGGAAAATAACGTTTCTTTTTTGTCAGAATATTTCTACGAGATGGGATTATTACACATCAGCAAAAAATGCTGAACTTCTAATTTACAATGTCCAATCAGAATCACTTTCTTTGGAAATATTTTATCAGACAGAAAAAATCATCGAAGATTGGAAATTAACCTCTGATTCAATGAATATAGTTCCTTTTTCTTTGCACAGATTTGGAAATGGCAGAAATGAAATTTTGTGTAATTTGATCGAAAACGAAGACACGCTTTTTTCCAAAAAAATTGAAATCCTGATCCTAAAACCGAAACCAAACGCAGTTCAGATCGATAGATTAAGTGGGGGATTATTTGTCCAAGAATTACCATTCTTTCCTTTTGGTTTTTATTGTTATTCACCGGTAAATCCACTTTTTTTGGAAGAAGAAGCAGTGAAAGGTTTCAATCTGGTCTCTCCCTATCAAAAGATTTATGAAGACCGTTTGAATGATCGCATCGAATATATGAATCGTTGTGCGGAATTGGGTCTTAAGGTAAACTATAATCTTTGCAGCGTGGCTGGAGGTGGGGGCGTTGGCTCTGGCTTGTTATCGATTTCGGAAGAAAAACGTATCAAATTATTGGAAAACGAGGTTAAGCGTTTTAAAGATCATCCTGCCCTTTTGAGCTGGTATATCAGCGATGAGCCTGGTTTGAATAAATTTCCAGCAGAAAAATTGGAAAATATTTATCAGATCATCAAAGATCTCGATCCCTATCATCCCGTCTCAATTGTCTTCAATCTGCCTGATCAAGCAAAAAAATATGCTGAAGCTTTTGATATCCTAATGGCAGACGTGTATCCAATTCCCTTCCAAAATATTGAAAAAGTTGAAAAAGTTACGAAAGAGCTTTTTACTGATTTCAAACATCAAAAACCGATCTGGCTCGTTCCCCAAGCTTTCGGAGGAAATGAATGGTGGCAGCGTGAACCGACCAGACAAGAATTGCGTGCGATGACCTATCTTGCTCTGGCAAAAGGCGCTACGGGAATCCAGTATTTCGTGCGACACGGAAGAAATGGTTTTCCAAAATCGACAACAACCTGGGCTGAATGCGGAAATATCTCATTGGAAATTGCTGAATTTGTTCCCAATATTTTGCAAGGAAAAAAAATCGATGACTTTTCATCTGCAACAAAAGACCTAACCCTTTCTGCCTGGGAATTTCAAGCACAATTGCTTTTGCTTGTTGTGAATAAAAATGAACAACCTCAAGAATTCACTATCGAATCAAATCAAGAACTTTTTGCTGAAGAAATTTTCGTTCCTTTGGAAAATCGGAAATTAGAAAGACAGGAAAATAAATTTCTGGATATAATTCCTGCTTTCGGAACAAATTTTTATCTGATAGAAAAACAGGATTCTTCAAAGACATATTTTGAAGAAAACAACCTTTTGCTCGATCCTAGCTTTGAAAATTCTATGATGCCTGGCGTCCCGAACCATTGTTACGCCAATGTTGGACAAGATCGCGGTGCGACTTATTTTGTTGATTCGCGCCTTGCAAAAAGTGGTAATCATTCTTTACGGATCATTACGCCAAAATATGGCAAAGGTGTTCTGCTCAAATTCTTCAAAGTTCCTTTGCAAAAAAATGTTTCTTATACGATTTCTGTCTGGGCAAAAGCTGCTCCTCAAGTTAAACTGATGGAAAAAGAGAGAAGCTTTTGGTATAGACTTTTTCATCCGAGGAAAAAAGAACGCGAAGATCTTACTTTCAAATTGCAATTAAATGATCATAAAAAGATTTTCACTTTATCGGAAAATTGGGAAAAATATCAATTCGATCTGATGCCGAATGAATACATCAGAAATGGTTTTCTCAAATTAGAGCTTTTAGGGAAAACGACAGCCTGGTTCGACGATCTGCAGATTATTCCTGATCTGTCACTTTCCTACAAGATCGATAGCGGAAAAATGAAGATCGAATTGAACAGCTTCCATCCTGATAGCAAGATCCTTTTTTCTTTGGATGGAAATACGCCTGATCTTTCTACAACAGAATATCATGAACCATTTTTTTTGGAAACTTCTGCAGATCTACAAGCGATCGTGGTCAAAAAAAATGATGTAATTGGAAAATTGCACAAAAGTTTCACTTTGCATAAGGCTTTTGGCAAGAAAGTGGAATATCTCACGAAATATCGTCAATATGATGGTGGTGGTGATTTTGCTTTGGTCGATGCTATTTATGGCACTTCCAATTTCAAGGATAAAAAGTGGCAGGGTTTCATTTATAATGATTGCGAATTGATCCTTAATTTGAATGAAGCGAAAGAAATCAAAAATATTACGCTTGGATTTTTGCAGGATATCTCTTCCTGGATATTTCTGCCGAAAAAAATTGAGGTTGGATTTTCTCCAACCAAAAACGAACCAGATAAATTTTATATTCTGGAAAATAATATCCCATCAAATAAAATGGGAAAATTTGTAAAAAGGTTCAAACGTGATTTCGACTCAATAGAAGCACAATTTATATTTATCAAAGCAGATAACATTGGATATTGTCCTGATTGGCATCGAGGAGCTGGAAAACCAGCCTGGCTTTTTATCGACGAAATTGAGGTAAACTGAAGATGAAAAGGAAAGGTGCCAGCATCATTTTCGTCAATACAAGAAATCAGGTTTTGTTATTTTTACGCGATAATAAATTGGAAATTCCCTATCCTAATATGTGGGATGTTTTGGGTGGTCATCTAGAAAAAAGCGAAACTCCTGAAGAGTGTATTATACGAGAAATGAAAGAAGAAATTGGAATTGAGCTGAAAGATTTTAATTTTCTTTGCGAAAAGGAATTTACTGATCGCATTGAATTTACTTTTTGGAAATTCTGGAATGCTGAAATTTCGAAAATAAGATTGATGGAAGGTCAAAAATTAAAATGGTTCACGCGCGAGGAGGCTGCTGCAACAAAATTGGCTTACGGATTCAATGAGATATTAGAAGAATTTTTTTTGAAAGTAAATAAAAAAAGCCCGGCAGAACCGGGCTAATCTATTATCTGAAAAATCTAGAATAATTTATAATTCAATCCCAATCCAAGTGTCTGTTTCAATTGAACATCTTCTTCTTCCGTTTTATCATAAAGCAATTGCAAAAAAAGTTTCAGATTGATAAACTTAGTGATATTCAAATTAAGATCATGTTTCCAATCCATTCGGACTTGTTTCCAATCATCATTTTCATCATCATCTGATTCTGAATAGAAAAGTGGTTTATAAAGATTCAAGTTGGTGTTGTAATTTAATAAATTCTGCAAAAATGGTTTTCGGTATTCACCAACAAATTCGAGACCACCATCATTCGTACTCTCATCTTGATTACCGTCAAAATATTGTTTGAAAGCAGCACCAAACCGAGTGCTTAATTCTTGTGTATCATCTTTGATAAACACTTTAGCGAGACCAAAAGCTTCTGTTGTGATGTTAGGATTAAAATTCTTTGTTTCATCTCCGCTTTTATCTAAAAACTGAGATTCAAGGCGTAAACTGGCAAAGGGATCAACAAAACTGTTCAATGTGAAACGGAACATAGATTCAAAATCTATTAGATCAGTTGTTTTCTTTGGTTTTTCCCAGACGTTTGTAGTATCCTGTTCATGCGTTTGACCAAAAGCAAGTTTGATAGTATTTTTATTGTGAATTTTTGTAGTTAGTTGTTTTTCAGCCAAAAAATTTACATTTGATACCCAGGAAATCGAACCATTTTCCTCGCCTTGCCAATTATCACTGTAGGAATTTTGATTCATAGTCAGTGAAAAATCACCTTTCACATTCCAATCAGTTGCGTTCAAACAACTAAAACTGAAAATAATTAAAGCAATAATGAAAAATTGTCGAGTAGGCATACTATAATTCCTCCTTTACTTTAAAGTGAGGAATAT
>JAGYMQ010000004.1 GCA_018400535.1 Candidatus Cloacimonadota bacterium | reverse complement strand
ACGATATTAGACTTAATTGGTGATGGGATATTTTGAAAGTCCTGTTGAAGAGGAAATTCCATTACAGATCGCAGTTTAGAATTGGAAAATTTGCATTATAGCAAATACATTCGTCAAACAAACAATTTTATTTTTTTTAATGTTGACAATAAAAAAAATAAAAAAAAATTAAACGAAATTTTATAAAAAGGACTTATTATGAAAAAACTTAGCTTTATTTTACTTATTCTGTCAGTCTTTTGGTCATTATCTGCTTTTGAAACAGAAAAGATCGAATATTCTGACAGCTGGGGAAAACACGGATTTGAATTATTGAGAAGTTCAGATTCTAATGTTGAGATCAATTATTCGATCAGAAATTTTTCCTTTTCTGATCTGGAAGTGAACAAAGAAAATTTCAAAAAATTAAATCTGCCTGGCACTTTGTTGCCGAATAATGAAGGAGCTCCCGATCTACCTGGAATGAGTAAATTCATCGCTTTCCCGCAAAATGCCAGGATAGAATTGAACCTGTTAGATTATCGCATCGAAAGATTTCAAAATGTCAATATTTCACCAGCTCCGCGCATTCCTCTTGAAACTGAAGATGGCCCCTTAGAATACAATCGCGATCAAAAAATCTATAACAAAGATGAATTCTATCCAGCAGATCCGATTCAAATAGGAGATCATACCAAAATTCGCGGTGTCGATGTTGTCATGCTTGGTATCACGCCATTCCAATACAATCCTGTAACGGAAGAATTATTGGTTTATCGTGACATCAATTTGGAAATTGAATTTATTGGCGGTAATGGTCATTTTGGCGAAGATCGTCTGCGCAATAGATGGTGGGATCCAATCCTCAAAGATGCGATCTTCAATTCCAATTCTTTACCTGAAATTAACTATTCTCTGCGTTCCCAAAATCGAGATGGAGCAGAATATTTGGTCATTTGTCCTGACGATGCTGATTTTCTTGCCTGGGCAGATTCGATCAAGACATTTCGCCAGTTACAGGGAATTTCCACGATGATCAAAACAACAACCGAAGTTGGTGGAAATACAACTACTGCCATCGAAAATTATGTGAATAATGCCTACAACAATTGGACAACTCCTCCCGCTGCTATTCTTCTATTGGGAGATTATGGAACTTCCGGTAATACAATAGTTTCTCCTATTTGGGATGGTTATTGTGTTTCTGATAATATTTATGCTGATGTGAATAATAATGATATGCCCGATATTGTGTTCGCCAGAATGACAGCACAAAACAACACTCACCTGCAAACTATGGTTACAAAAGCTCTCGACTATGAAAGAAATCCTCCTACAAATTCAGATTTTTACAATAATCCAATTACTGCTTTGGGCTGGCAAACAGAACGATGGTTCCAAATTTGTTCAGAAACTGTTGGGGGATATTTCCTGAATGAACAGGGGAAAAGTCCTGTGCGAATAAATGCAATTTATTCTGGAAGCCCTGGAAGCACCTGGTCTACAGCCACAAATACTTCTGATGTTGTAAATTATTTTGGACCAAGTGGTTTAGGCTATATACCAGCTACACCGGCAGAGCTTGGCGGCTGGAGCGGCGGAACAGGAACTGACGTAGAAAATGCTTTAAATAGCGGAGCATTTATTTTGCAACACCGAGATCATGGTTCTACTACTGGTTGGGGCGAACCTGATTTCCAAAGCTCCGATATTGATAATTTAACTAATACCGATCTTTCTTTTATTTTTTCCATAAATTGTTTAACTGGAAAATATAATTTAACAGGCGAATGTTTTGCCGAAAAATTCCACAGATATACTTATGGTGGACAAAATTCAGGCGCCTTAGGAATAATTGCAGCTTCAGAAACTTCCTATTCTTTTGTGAACGATACTTATGTTTGGGGAATGTATGATAATATGTGGCCAGATTTTATGCCGGATTATGGAACGACTCCTGACAGCAGAGGAATTCTGCCAGCCTTTGGCAATGCTGCCGGAAAATATTTTTTGCAACAATCGAACTGGCCTTATAATACCAGTAATAAACTGGTAACTTACCATCTTTTTCATCATCATGGTGATGCCTTTACTTCTGTATATTCGGAAATGCCGCAAAATCTAACAATAAATCATAATAACCAATTATTGAGTGGTGCTACCTCTTTTTCTGTGACAGCTGATAATGGCTCTTTCATCGCACTCACTGTAAATGGCGAGATCATAGGAACTGCCGAGGGAACAGGCTCTCCTGTTCCGGTTTCCATTCCAGCACAGGATCCCGGTGATGTCATCATTGTAACTGTCACCAAACAAAATTATTATCGTTATTCAGGAAATGTCGATGTGATCCCGCCGACCGGTCCTTATGTTTCTTTTAATTCCTACACGATAAATGATCCAACAGGAAATAACAACGGAGAAGCAGATTATAACGAAGATATCACGCTGGATGTAGTTCTGGAAAATATGGGTTCTGCAGCAGCTTCCAATGTTTCTGCGATCTTATTTACAACTGATAGTTATGCTACTATCACTGACAATTCACAATCTTTCGGCACGATTAATGCTGGCACAACCGCTACCCAAAATGATGCCTATGCTATCTCGATAGCTGATGATATTCCAGATCAGCACTCGATCAGCTTTTCGCTAACTATTACTGGAACTTCCGACGACACCTGGAATTCTAATTTCACGATAACGGTCAATGCACCGGAATTTGAAATAGGGAATATCACAATTGATGATACTGCGGGTGGAAATGGAAATGGTAGATTGGATGCTGATGAAACGGCTGATGTTATCATTACCAACAGCAATGTTGGAAGTAGCCTTTCTCCTTCTGCAATAGCGACTTTGAATTGCACTAGCGGTTATATTACTATAAACACAGGAACAGATAATCTGGGACAGATCTCTGTCGGCGGAAATATCAATGCTGTGTTCAATGTAACCACCGATCCTTCCACGCCAACTGGCACAAGCGTTACTTTCGATTATGACATCACAGCAGGAAATTATGATGCACAAGATAATTTTGAGGAAATAGTCGGGCAAATTCCAGTCTGTATCATCGATCTTGATCCAAACGCTTCTTCAGGCCCGGAAATCGAAACGGCTTTCAACACGCTGGGAATCGCTAATGATTATGTCACTTCCATCCCGGCTGATCTCAATCTCTATTCTTCTGCCTTTGTCTGTCTGGGAATTTATAGTTCAAACCATGTTCTTTCTTCTGCAGAAGGAACAGAACTGGCAAATTTTCTGAACAATGGTGGAAACCTCTATATGGAAGGCGGAGATACCTGGTACTATGACAGTCAAACAGCAGTTCATTCTATGTTCAATATCAATGCTACTGATGATGGTTCGGGAGACCTGAGTAATTTATTAGGACAAACAGGAACCTTCGCAGTAGGTATGACATTCTCCTATTCTGGTGAAAATAATTGGATCGATCACATAGAACCAATTTCTCCAGCAGTCTCTCTTTTCCAGAATGATTCTCCTGCTTATGGAGCTGCTGTATCCTACGATGAAGGCTCGTATAAAACGATCGGTGCGTCTTTTGAATTTGGCGGTCTGGATGACGGAACATTACCTTCCACAAAAGTCGAACTGATCTCAGAAATTGCAGATTTCTTCGGATTGAGCGGTGGACCTGCAGTTCCCGGCTTCTCGATGAATCCAACCAGTCTTGATTTTGGCGATGTGATGGTAGGAGATTCCACAATAGAACAATTCACGATCACAAATACCGGCAATGCTGCGCTTTCTGGAAATATCACAACTCCGATCGGTTATTCTGTAGCTACAGATTCTCGCTCGGAAAACTCGGTTTCCGAAAACACGATCAGCTATTCTCTGACTGGATATGGAAGCGAAACTTATGATATAACTTTTTCGCCTACCAGCACAACAACTTATAACTACAACGCAACGATCACCAGTAACGATCCAAACTATCTTTCAAATGATTTAACCTTGACCGGAACTGGCGTTTCAGCGCCCGATATTGCTGTCACTCCTTCTTCCTATGATGTTTCTTTGCAACCTGGCGAAACGAGTGATGAAGCAATGACGATTTCCAATTATGGCGGTGGAGACCTTGATTTTTCTATTGCTATCGAAGAAACCGATATTGTCGCTGGTTTGATGCCACAAGAGATCAATATTGATCTGGAAAATAAATTGCGAAATAAAAATATGATAACAAACAGCACTGACGAAAATTCTGTTTCCAAACAAAACAGAAAGATCACAGTTCTTCCTCCTATCAAGAATTATGAAACGACAGATAACCGTGCGGAAGAAACCTTTGGTAGCTGGAACGGTGGAACCTATAGTGGTGACACTCGAGATCGTGGCAATATTTATCATGTTACAACTTCTACCACATTGACTGAAGCAAGATTTTATCTAAATATTAACAGCACCACACAGCTTTATTTCTTTGTTTATCAAGGCAATTCCCTTTCTGGAACGTATAATAAGATCGATGAAAAATATGTTTCCGATTCTGGAACTGGAGAAGGTTGGTATTCTTCTGGTTCTATCGACGTCACTCTCGATGCTGGTTATTATTATTATATTGGAACTTCATGGAATGGAACTGCTACTTATGGCAGAGGAACAGAATCTGTTCCTCTCACAACTTCTTTTGGAACTCTGGAAACAGGTATACCTAGCTCTCTCGCTGGTTATCCTCCAGCTACTACTATATCGAACTCAACTACGGGTTTATCGCCATATTACCAAACGATCGTAACCGGTGCAAGCTCTTCTAACTGGCTGACAGCAAATCCTAACAGCGGAACGGTTTCAAGCGGTTCGTCTTCACCGATCACAATAACTTTCGATGCTTCAGAACTGGATGAAGGAACTTATACGGCAGATATTGAGATATCCAGCAACGATCCTGATCAGCCCAACATTACTATCCCAGCAACTCTGAACGTATCTTTGGGTGGAACTCCTGCTATCAGCGTTGTTCCCAGCTCCATTAACTTCGGCGATGTGCAGACAGGAAGCAGCGAAACAGAACAATTCACGATCTCAAATTCCGGCACGGGAACTTTGATGGGAACGATTACTACGCCGACTGGTTATACGGTTTTAGAATCTGACCTCAGCAGAAATAATCTTCAAAGAAACAGCAACAGAAATTCGATAAATTACACGATCACTGCAGGAAATTCTACGATCTTTGACCTTCTGTTCGAACCGACAAATATTCAAACTTATAATGGCGATGTAGTTATCGCGCACAATGCGGGTGGAGATGATGAAACGATCTCCGTTACCGGAACTGGTGTTTCCTACATCACCTACCCTTATTTGGAAGATTTTGAAGAAGGCGGCTCATTACCAGCAGATTGGATTCAGGATACCGGTGATGATTTTGATTGGGATGTTAACTCAGGAGCAACAGGTTCTTCTGGAACAGGTCCATCTGGTGACCACACGACAGGTTTTGGCTACTATCTTTATACCGAATCTTCCAGCCCAAATTACCCTTCTTTGACCGCAAATATTGCAACTCCCGTTTTTGATTTCAGCAGTTTGACAAATCCTATGCTGCAATTCTGGTATCATATGTATGGAACTGCGATGGGAACATTGAACGTTGATTATTGGGATGGCGCTGCCTGGGTAAATCTCTGGACACTTTCTGGAGATCAAGGTGATAGCTGGCAATATGCAGAAATCTCTTTAACCGGGATCTCTTCGACAAAATTCAGATTTAATGGAATTACGGGAACCTCCTACACCAGCGATATAGCAATCGATGACTTTGGAATTTATGATGCAATATCTCCGCCCGGATGCACAACGCTTGTTTCTCCTCCCGATGGATCTATTGATATTCCTGTCAATGGCACTCTTGAATGGAATGCAGCATTAGCAGCTGATGGTTATCGGATCAATTTTGGTACAGATAATCCTCCCACAAATATCTTAAATAACTACGATAATGGCAATGTTACTTCCTATACATACAGTAATCTGTCCGGCGAAACAAATTACTATTGGCAAATTGTTCCCTACAATGCTTTTGGTAATGCCTCCGGCTGCGATATCTGGTCTTTCACAACTTATGATGTCTCAACTGGTGTGCTGATCGGAACAGCAGATCAAACCTGGAACTATCCTTTCTCAACATATTATATGGATGCCAGAATGCAGACGATCTATCTTGCTTCAGAAATGGCTGATGGCCGCACGATAGAAAGTTTGAAATTGAACGTCGAGACAGCTCCCGGTCAAACACTGGAAAACGTCTATATTCGTTTGAAAGAAACAGCAGATAATACTTTAGCTGCCTTTGATAATACTGATCTGACGCAAGTTTATCACGGTACAAGCATCGTTGTTCCTGCTGGTAGCTGGTACGAATTTGTTTTTGACACACCTTTCACCTATACAGGCGTGAATAATCTGCTGGTTGATATCGTGATCGATAATTCAAGCTACACATCAGATGGTGCCACCTGGGTTTTCACAGATGATAGAGCAAATCGTTCCTGTTATTATCGATCTGATCTAAACACAGGTAACCTGCTGACTTTTTCTGGTGGAACCGGAACAAATATCGTTAATCAAATTCAATTCACTGGTGATATTAGCGGAGTACTTAATGGAAATCTGAATGGATTGGTAACAGAATATGGCACAGATACACCGATTCCCGACGCTGAGGTCACGATCGGGTCACACACGGCAATGACTCTTCCTGACGGCTCTTATTCTATCACCGATATAGTAACTGGAACCTATGATGTAACCTGCACAGCAGAAGGTTATTATGATGAAACTGCAACTGATGTTATCATCACTGAAAATAACACAACAACGCAGGATTTTGGTCTTTTGTGGTCAGAAATTTCTTCTAATCCAAGTGCTGCTACTGGTTTCAATATTTCCATTGAACCCGACGGCTCAATCAATGAAACTCTGACGCTTTATAATAGCGGTCCCGGTGATATGGTCTATGCTTGCGGCATTAATTTCCTTTCTGACATAGCTTTGCGTCCAGTTGGAGCAAAACCGACTATTTTGGATCAAGATAGAAAAACAATCAATTTCCGCAATTCAAACACTGAAATCCCACCAGCTGAACCAAGCGAGAAACTGTTCGATTCTGATGCGACCGGTGACATTTTGATGGATCTTGATCTGGAGACGGTTATCGGTGATAATCAGTTGTTAGGCTGCGAATTTGACGGCACGAATATCTGGATATCTGGCGGAGGAAATTCTGGAGATAATCAACTTTATCAATTAGACGCTTCCGGAAATCTTTTGAATACTTATCCTCAAAACACAACTTCCGATTGGGGTATCAGAGATATGACCTTTGATGGAGTTTATCTCTATGGTGGCGATGAAAATGGTTTCTATCAAATTGATCCTAATACAGGAACTGTCACTACTCTGTTCTCGACCCTACCTGGCGGTTTGACCTGCATTCGTGCTCTTGCGTATGTTCCGAGTGTCGGCTTTATTGCCAATAACTGGACAGGTGATCTTATCGTCTTTGATAGCAGCGGAACGCAACTGGGTTCACTCGCAGCACCAGCGATTTCTAATATGTATGGATTGGCATTCGATGTGTTGAACAATGTTCTCTGGATCTACGATAGGGCTGGAACTCCTGAAACAACAATTATGGAATACGATATTTCAACGCAGACTTTAACAGGTGTTTCCTATCAGATCCCGCTTTTAAATGGTGCTACAACCCAAATGAATGGTGGTCTTTTCTATTCTACTGATCTGGTTTCGGAAAAAATTGTTCTCGGCGGCGTTACTCAAGGTGATCCTGTGGATCGCTTCTTCGTGATGGAAGTGGAAGACATAGAAAGCTGGCTTTCTTTCACGGCAAATAATACAGGTATTGTTTCCGGTTATGGCTCAGAAGACGTTTCAATCAATTTTGATGCGACAGATCTTTCACTCGGTGATGTGAAAACAGCAAATATCATCGTTACTAATAATGCTGGAACGGGAGATGATCATATCGTTCCTGTCACGATGACAGTTGAATCAGGACAATTTGATCCGCCTACAAATGTGCAGATCAATGTAAATGGAGATAATGTTGAACTTTCCTGGAATGCAGTTTCGGGTGCTACGACTTACCACATTTATTATTCTACTCAACCTGACGCTGGTTTCACTGAACTCGACACTTCTCCTACAAACTCTTACATTCATGTTGACGGAGCGCAACAAACTTCCTATTTCTATTATATTACAGCAGAATAGGAAAAATAATAATGTTAGGGCGGCAGTTGCAACCTGCTGCCCTATTTTTTTAGAGGAATAAATGAAGAAAAATATTCTCGTCTTTTGCTTTGTTTTGTTGATAATTACATATCTTTTTGGTTGGAGAAAAAACGAATCCGAAGTTATTTTAGATCTTCGAAATCAAACAGATATAGAGCAGATCAAAAAGCTGAAACTCAATGGTGATATTTATCCAGATGGGAAAGCAATTCTCTATTTGATCCCGGAAGAATTAGAAAAATTACGAGAAACAGGTTTTGATTTTTCTATCAGTAAATCAAATCTGAATTCTTATTACAAAAATTTTTGGACACGCGAAGAAGCTTATCATTCCTATGATGAGATCATCACTTTGATGGATAGTCTGGCGACCAATTTTCCTGCGATCTGTCAAAAAACGGTCTATGGAACTTCTGTGGAAGGACGGGAACTTTCTGCTCTCAAAATTAGCGATAACGTGCAAAACGACGAAAATGAAGCCGAAGTAATGTTCGATGGTGGAATTCATGGTGATGAGATTGGCTGCGCCGAAAATGTGATACGTTTTGCTCGTGATCTTTGTTTGAATTATGGTTCTGATCCGATGATCACTGATCTCATCAACGAACGCGAGATCTGGCTCTATCCAATGGTGAATCCTGATGCCAGAGTGAATATGTCACGCTACAATAGCAATGGCGTTGATCTGAATCGCGATTGGGGTTATATGTGGGATTCCTGGGGATCAAGTTCCGGAGCCTATTCTCAACCAGAATCGAAAGCACTTCAAACTTGTATGTATGAAAATCAATTTGTGATCCACACGACTTATCACAGCGGGACAGAATATATTTCATATCCCTGGAGCTATCGTTCTTCATCAGCTCCCGATCAATCTCATATAGATTATCTCGCTGCTTTATATTCCTCATCTTCAGGATATTCCAGTTTGGATTATGGTCAGGGAAATACGGGAATGTATGCCATCAACGGCAGTTCCAAAGATACAAATTATGGTGTGATGGGATCTGTAAGCTGGTCGATGGAAATCTCATATAGCAAGCAACCACCAGCTTCCCAACTGATGCAATATTATGGATATAATGTTCCTTCCATGCTGGCTATGATCGAATATGCTGGATATGGGATCGAAGGCATCATCACCGATGCCACGACTTCTGAACCTGTGCCGGCTGCTGTCTTCATCAACGATTATTTTCCTACCTATTCGGATTCTACGGTCGGTGATTTTCATAAATTTCTCTTAGCTGGAACTTACTCAGCTAAAATCATTGCAAATGGTTATCAGGATCTCACGCTCGCTGATATCGTTGTAAATTCTAACGAGGTGACGACATTAAATATTCAATTACAACCCGATCAAAGTCATGCTGTTCACAAAGTTGTCAGTTCAAGAATTCCTGGTAATAATCCAGCGGATGAAGGCGATACACCTGCTGTGATCGGGATGGCAGATAATAGAAATTATTCGCTGGGACAAAATGGCTGGATCATTCTGGATATGCAAACATCTGTTGTAAATTCTGCGGGAAATGAATTCAAGGTGATCGAAGGAGACGATACTGCTGAGAGTTTCAGCTTTTATGCTGGTGAAACGATGGACGGTCCATGGCAGCTTTTGGGAGATGGAACAGGCACGACTGAATTCGATCTTGCTTCTTCTTCACTTTCACAAGCGCGTTTTATCAAGCTCCTCGATGATGGTGACGGTTCTGCGAACGTTGATAATGCTGGATTTGATCTCGATGCGGTGGAAGTGATGACGCCAATTTCTGGTCCTTATCTCACGATTGATGACCATTTCGTAGATGATTCTGCGGGAAATGGAGATGGACGGATAGATCCAGGTGAAACTGTCGATATCGTGGTAACGCTCATCAACAGTGGCACAGAAAACACAGAGAACGTGAACGGCGCAATTTCATTGAATGACAGCTATATCACACTTCTTGATTCGCTGGCAGATTTTGGTGATATTTCTGTCGGGATGACAGCACAAAACACTTTCACGCTCACTGCAGATGTTTCCACGCCGATCAATCACGATATCACGATCTCTCTTCAAATTGCGGAAAATAATGGTTATTCTACAACTGAAGAGATGAATTTTATCATCGGCAGCAATCAAATTCTCGTAGTTGATCTCGATGGAAATCATAATTCTGTTACGGGTCTAACGCAGGCTTTGGATGATAATTCAGTTTCCTATGATCTGGAAACAAGCTTGCCAGCCGATCTTTCCCAATATGAGATAATCTTTGTGCTATTAGGAATTTATGATGAGAACCACGTTTTGACGGCTGATGAAGGAAATTTGCTTGCCGATTTTTTGAATGATGGTGGAAATCTCTATCTGGAAGGTGGCGACACCTGGTTCTATGATTCTCAAACTGCCGTTCATTCGCTGTTCAATATCAATGCTGAAAGTGACGGTTCTTCTGATCTGGCAAATATTAATGGTCAAGTTGACACATTTACGGAAAATATGAATTTTTCTTATTCAGGAGATAACAACTGGATAGATCACATTTCCGCAATTTCTCCTGCAGAAAATATTTTTGAGAATGATGCTCCTGCCTATTTCTGTTCTGTCTGTTATGAGGATGATAATTACAAAACGATCGGTGCATCTTTTGAGTTTGGTGGTTTGGATGACGAAATCTTGCCTTCCACAAAAGAAAATCTGATGCACGAGATCCTGCAATTTTTCGAAAAAGAAGCAACTCCCCCGCAATTTTCAATTTCAATTTCTCAGCTTGATTTTGGAAATATTTTTGTTGGAAGTGATTCTACTGCTTTTTTCACGATCTCGAATCCTGGTAGTTCTCTATTGACTGGCACAATAACAACTCCCACAGATTTTTCTATCCAAACAAATACTGAAAACGAAATTTCCTATTATATTGAAGGAAACAGCAATGAAACATTTTCTCTCACTTTTTCACCTACAAATTTGGGAAATTATTGCGATTCTCTTTTGATAACCAGCAATGATCCTGAACAAGGAACGAATTATCTTATTGTGAATGGAAATGCTATTCAGCCACCCGAAATCGAATATTCCCCAACAAGTTTCTCGCTCACACTTCCACCTGATCAAAATGCTGTCGAAACTCTCCAAATCACGAATATTGGCGGTTCTGAATTAAACTATCAAATCAATTTCGCGTCAGTTTCGGAAAGAAATAATCTTTTGGCTGATAATAGAATTTTGCGCTCTGTTCGTAATAATTCCTGGCTCTCAGCAACTCCGCTTTCGGGCTGTCTATCACCTTCTCAGACCGGAAATATCTCACTCACATTTGATGCGGAAGATCTCGCCGAAGCAGTTTATGATACACTTCTCATAATATCTTCAAACGATCCGCTGCAACCGGCTTGTTCACTGAATATCAATTTGATCGTTGATGATGGTTTGCAACCCGAGATCACTATCGATCCGGATAATATTGAACTCACTCTCACGCAAAATAATAGTTGGAATGAAACGATAACTGTTTCCAATCTCGGCGGAGAAATGCTTTCCTACAATGCTTCTTTGGATTTTAGCAGAATTGAGCAAGATGGAATTCGTGATCCGGGAGATATTCTTCTTGATCTTGATGTGCAAACTCCCACAGGCGATAATCAGATACTTGGTGCAAATTTTGCTGGAGATCATCTCTGGATCACAGGCGGTTATGCTGATGGCGAGAATCAACTCTATAAATTTGATCAGGATGGAAATCTTTTGCAGACTTATCTGCAGGGAACATCAAGCAGCTGGGGAATGCGTGATCTCGCTTTTGATGGAACGCATCTCTACTCTGGGGATGAAAATGGTTTCTATCGTATCGATCCTGCTGATGGCTCTGTAATAACGCTTTTCACGGGAAATCTGGGCTTGGGCTGTATCCGTGCGCTTGCTTATGATGACGGAAATTCTTGTTTTTACGCCGCAAGCTGGAGCAGTGATATTATTGCTTTTGACGAAACTGGAACGCAACTGGGGATTTTGAATAATCCTGATCTGACAGGAATTTATGGCCTCGCTTTCCAGACAGGAAATTTATGGATCTTTGACCGTTCTGGAAATCCAGAAACAACATTCTATGAATATGAGATCGATTCTCAAACTTTGACAGGACAATCGTTGCAAGTTCCCTTATTATCGGGATTGACAACGCAGACCAATGGCGGAGCTTTCTATTCCGAAGTTATGATCAGCGGTAAAGCGGTTTTGGGTGGAATTGTGCAAGGCGGTCCTCTTGATCGTCTCTTTGCTATTGAAGTTTCTGATCTTGTTACCTGGCTGGAAATTTCTGCGAATGGAAGTGGAACAATCGCTTCAAACGGCTTTTCACAAGATATATTACTTTCTTTTGATACAACCGATTTGGATTGGGGAATTTATTCTGCGCTTGTAAATATCGCCAGCAATGACCCGTTCAATCCAAATTCTTGTGTGAATATTGTTTTGAATGTGAGCCAGCAGTTGATTCCACCCCAGAATATCTCGATCCAAATTAGTGAAGATGACATTATCCTTGATTGGCAAGAAGTTCCTGGTGCTGTGAATTATCTGATCTATCGTTCGCTGCAGCCACATAGCGGATTCGATTTTTTAGATGAAACTTCCACAAATTCTTATCTGGATATTGATGCGGTGAATTCCAACAAATATTTTTATTATATTACTGCTGAGTAGCTCTATTACAAAACAGGACGGAGATTTATAAACAGGTTATAATAGATCACTTCTTCTAATTCATCACAGTATGTTTTTTTTATCAAAGAAATTGCTTTACATTTTTTTTATACAACAATTATGAACACGTGTTTAGTATTTAGCGTGATAAATTTTGCATTATTGATCAACGATTTGACTGTCAAAATTGTGAGCAAAAAATTTGTAATATATTGAAATCAAAACGATTTACATAAAGTTATATTGATTATTGCTCATAAAATGCGTCAATTGTAGTCTCTAATTTTTTGAGGTCTAATTATGTGAGATCTTTGTTTTATATAATTTTGGAGTCCAAATGAGAAAATTAGTGCCGGCTTTTATAATTAAGAATTTCGAAAACAAACGATTTAATGGAAACTTCAATGCCAGAGTATTTTTTATCGATATTTCCGGCTTCACTGCGATGACGCATAGGTTGATGAAAAATGGCAAGGAAGGAGCTGAGATACTTTCGAGTGTGATTATAAAAGTATTCACGCCTGCAATCGAATCTATTTATTCACAAGGTGGTTTCATTTCTTCTTTTGCGGGTGATGCTTTCACGGCGATTTTTCCCCGAGATAACTCTGATCCTTTTAATGTTTTGAGTGCAGCAATTGGTATCAATCGTTTTTTTGCTGATCAAGGAATAATAGCAACGAAATTTGGTGAATTTGATCTATCCGTTAAGATCGGACTTTCTTCCGACACAGTGAGCTGGGGCATAATCTTTGCAGCCACGCAAAAAGTTTATTATTTCAAAGGATCAGCGATCGATGGAGCTGCTTTTTGCGAACATCAATGCGAAAAAG
This sequence comes from Candidatus Cloacimonadota bacterium, assembly GCA_018400535.1. GTDB lineage: Bacteria > Cloacimonadota > Cloacimonadia > Cloacimonadales > TCS61 > TCS61. The sequence goes on along the minus strand of JAGYMQ010000004.1, from coordinate 8,759 downwards.
GTGACATCATTTTTGATGAAAATTTTAGAAAAGAACTACCTTCAGGTGTTTTTTATGATTGTGTGAAAGAAAAATATTACAGATTTCAAAAAAGTAAAATAATTCGAGATCACCGAGTAATTCCTATTACCAAAAATGATTCCAGTCAATTGGCCGAATTCCTACCCGAGAGTATCATCAATCTCAAGATCAAAGGAGAATTCAGAGATATTATCTCCTGCTTCATTTCTTTTGCTGAGCAAGATCATCTGGAAAGAAAATTGAAAACTATGATAAACCTCGCAAATAACTATAAAGGTTATTTCAATAAAATTGATTTCGGTGATAAAGGCGGAGTAGCTTTAGTTCTTTTTGGTGCACCTATTGGACTCGAGAATCTTGATAGTCGAGCCTGCGATTTTGCTTATGAAGTAAGCAGGATATCCAGCTTCCGTATTCGCTGCGGATTGACTTTCGGCACCACTTTTACCGGTTTTATCGGAAGTGATATACGCTGCGAATATACTGCACTCGGTATGGTCGTTAATCTTTCGGCACGTTATATGATGATGGCAAAATGGGGAGATATTTATATTGATCGTTTTATCTTCCAAAACATTTCTTCATATTCCATAGAAAATCTCGGTCCCAAAAATTTTAAAGGTTTTCCAGACCCCATTCCTGTTTACAAATTACTAAATAAAAAGGAAGTTTCATCACATCGCCATTTTACAGGAAAAATATTCGGGCGTGAATCAGCTCTAAAAGAATTGCACAACAGATTAATTCCTCTCTCTGAACATAGATTTGGCGGCATTGTCTATATAGATGGAAATATTGGCGTCGGAAAAAGTCACTTGCTCGATAGATTTTACAAAGAGCTTACTGCCAGAGAATATCACTGGCTATATTTCCCATGCGATGAGATTCTCAAAAAAAGTTTCAATCCAATAATTAGTTTTCTGGAAGCGTATTTTCATAGATCGGAAAATTGCTCAAGCGAAGAAAATAAAAAAAGATTTGAAAAAAGATTTTATGAGCTGCAGCAAATTTGTGCGAATGAAGATATCAAAAAAGAATTGATCCGTACTAAATCTTTTCTCGGAGCTTTGATCAATCTTTATTGGAAAGATTCTTTATATCAAAATTTAGATGCAAAAAGCAGATATGAGAACATTCTCTATGCTATAAAAAATCTGAACAAATTATTGAGCAGTCAGAAACCAGTGATTATTGAAATTGATGGACTGCAATGGATTGATGATGACACTGTAAAAGCATTACAGACACTTTGTCAGAATATCACAAATTTTCCGATCATTATTCTTGCCAGTACCAGATATCGTGATGATGGAACGGTGAATAAAATCGATTTGGATAATATTCACTCTTGGCGGATCAGATTGGAAAATTTAGACGAACAGAACAGCAAAAAAATGATATTAGACTTATTAGCAAAAAAATTTGTGAAAGCAAGCAAGATCCCTGAAGTTACTTTCAAAATGGTCTGGAAGAAAAGTAAAGGAAATCCATTTTACATTGAACAGATCATTCACTATTTATTAGAAAATTCTCTTTTAGATCGATCTCTGCAATTAGTCAATGCTAATATCAAAATTCCGACAAAGATAAACTCGCTGATAATCACAAGAATTGATAAGCTTTCCAATATCGTGAAAGAAGCCATCAAAACAGCTTCTGTTCTAGGAAGAGAATTTTATCTGAAACTGCTTTCAACAATGCTGAAAGCACAATCTTCAGAATTCTATAAAACAACAATCAATGAGTTGATCAGAGTGGGAGAAGAAAAAAATATCTGGATCGCTTTGCAGGAAATGAGATATATTTTTTCACACACCCTGATTCGAGAATCTGTCTATGAAATTCAACTAAAAGAAAGATTGCGCTTTCTACACGAGCTAGCAGGAAAAACGATAGAGGAACTTTTCTCTAACAAGTTGGAAGAACATTTTGCCGCTCTTGCCTATCATTTTGAACACGCTGAAAATAATGAAAAGGCAATCTATTATCTATCCAAAGGAGGTGAAAAAGCAAAATATAGCTTCCAAAACGTTCAGGCTTTAGATTATTTTCAAAGAAAAGAAAAAATACTGAAGAAAATTTTGAACATCACAAACAGCGCTGATCTTGAACCAATATCAGAACAGGTTTCTCTCATTCAAGACTATATTGACACTCTCTTCGAACAAAAATATTTTTTACAGATTCTGGGAAAATTTGATCTGACTCAAACCAAAGTGGAAAAAGCACTGAAACTGGCTCAGAAGATCAATGATAAAGAACGAGTGGCAAAAGCAGAACTGGATCTGGGAAATGTGCTAAAGTTGAAAGGTGATCTGGATCAAGCTTTCAAACTTCTGAACAAAGCTTTCATTCTTTTTCAGGAGATAGACGATAAGAAAATGATGGGCTTGACCAATCTCGATCTGGGAATTGTCTGTTTCTGGCAGGGAAAAAAAGAAGATGCTTTTCGCTTCTTTGAAAGAGAATTGGCAATATTCAAAGAACTGAAAGATCATCGTAAATATGCTGATGCTCTCGGTAATTTGGGCGTTATCCATCGTTATATGGGAAATTTTGAAACGGCAATGAAATATTTGAAACAGCAATTACAACTCTCCCAAAAATTAAAGGATAAATTGCAGATCGCCAGAGCAATGAGCAACATCGGCTGGGTTTATGAAGCGCTGAAAGACTACGAACAGGCGATGAAATATTATCAAAATGCACTTAAACTAGCCGAAGAACTCGGTCAAAAGAGCGAAGTGATCAGAATATGTGATAATATCGGAATTGTGTTTCAATTGCAAAATAAATATGAAAAAGCTTTGCAAAATCATTTCAGGGCATTGAAAATGAGCACCGAGATCAACCAGAAATCTTCGATCGTAAACGTAATGGTGAATATAGCCAACGCCTATAAAAAAATGAAAGATTTCGAAAAAGCTTTGAAATATTATAATAATGGATTAAGATTGATCAAAACCTATGATATAAAAGCTTCTATGTCTGAATTCTTGATCGAAAAAGCAGAACTGCTATTGCAAACCAAACAGCTTGAAGAAGCAAAACTCATTTTGGAAAAAGGACTGGAAAACGCAGAAGTAATGAACAACCAGGAACAAATTGAAAAAGGTAAGCTCATTCAGAAAAAAATTTATAAATTAATCAAGGAGGTTTTATGAAAACAATTTTTATTATCCTGTTTTTTATGGTATTTGGTTTATTAGCAGCCGAAGAAGCTTTGTTCTCTGTGACAACCACCGAAGGCGACACGATCTTTGCGGTTTATCCTTCTGGCATAAAAGTTCTGAATGATGAAGGAAATAATGTAATGATCGCAAATAGAGACAGCATAAGAATGTATTTCGACGAACCAACCGCCGGAAGAGCCAGTCGCGGCGGTTTTGCTGTGGGCGGTGTCGCCAGTAGAAACCTTGTCAAAGAATATTTCACCGTTGAACCCGAAAGCACAAGGATATATTTCAAAGAATCTGATCTGCCAATTGATGCTTCGCGAGGAGGATTTGCTGTGGGTGGAGTTGCCAGCCGGGAAAGAACAATTTCCCAATATCTTTCTATCAAACCAGATAAAACAGATATCAACGTTAAAGATCCATTGGATGGCTTTTCTATCAGCAATCTCCAAAATCAAGAACAGCAAAAAATCATGAATATCTCACAAAAGAATTCCTTTATTGGATTTGAAAGCGGAATGAATACTTTGGAAGATGGAAATTATAATGCCTTCATTGGATATCAAAGTGGATATTCAAACACAGAAGGTAGCAAGAATGTATTTATAGGTTACGAATCAGGTTTCAATAATATGATCGGTGATGATAATATTTTCATCGGAACTCGTGCTGGCTATAATAATGATGGAGTTGGCATTGGGAATCCTGGTGGAAAATACAATATCTTTCTTGGAAATTTTGCTGGATTATCCAATCAGGATGGATATAGTAACATTTTTGTAGGCTGGGGAGCTGGATATGAAAATATATCCGGAACAAATAATGTTTACATTGGAGAACATAGTGGACGTCAAAATGAATCAGGTGAATTCAATACCTTTTTGGGAGCGGAAACTGGTTATTATTCAACAGGTTCGAATAATGTGTTCATTGGTAATGAAGCAGGCTGGGGAGTTCAAGACAGCGATAAATTGATCATTCAAAACAGCAATCAAGATGCACCGTTGATCTCCGGAGATTTTGCAGAAGATACCGTTGAAATATCTGACGTGCTAAAATTAACTCCTTCTTCGATGCCGGATAATCCAACGGCTGGAATGATCTTCTTCGATGAAACTGATAATAAACTGAAAGCCTATGATGGAAATATTTGGCACGATTTGTGGTAATATGACCATGGGAGGTTATCATGGTAAAACCAAAGATATTGTTTTTTTATCTATTCCTAATTTCATTTCTCTTTGCAGATGTTCATATTCATATTGGCGGCGAAGCTTATGTGGGAACGAATGGCGCAATCCAGATCAGGGGTAGCCTGTTTGACGATAGCGCTTCCCAGCTGCAAAGAGTAAAATTTTCTGGAACTCAAGATGGAATGATCAGCGGACCGGCAACCACCACAATTGCTGAAATGATCCTGGAACTCGATTCTTTGCATATTTTGACGCTGAATAAAGATCTGCAGCTCACAGAACATCTGATCCTCAATTCTGGTTCATTAACGTCCAATGCTGATAGAAACGAGCAAGTTGATGAAAATAGTTTTGGGAATAATGTAAAAACTAACAGCTCGGAAGGAAGCGAAGTTCGCACCGGAAATCTCAATCTGCAAGACAGCCTATTGATCTCTCTATACGATGGAAATCTCGATCTTGTTCCAGCTTTTGGTGCTTCGCTGAATCTTGCTTATTATAACTCCAGGAACACCGGATCAGAAATTCCCGCTGCTACCAATATCCTCAGCGAGTTAAGAATAATTAACGCTGATATCACCCTTGGCTCTGATTGCACAGTAACTGATTCTCTGATTATTGCCGATGGCTCAATTGCGACTGATATACATCAACTTTTAATACGATCAACTGGCGTGATCGCGGCTTCTCCAGAAAATATTACAGGAAATTTAAGCGGAGAATTATTGTCTTTTGGAACATCATCTTACATCAATCCTCATCACAGTTTCCAACTAAGCGCAGGAAATGATATGGGCAATTTTTATTCGCTTTTGTTTCTGAACCCCATAATGATCGGAACATCAGAAAGTATCGAATATCTATGGCGATTTGAATCTTCCGATCTGCCAGAAAATAGAGATCTCACTTTGCAATGGCCTGCAAGTGCTGACAATGGCGTGAATAACTATCAGCTTCAAGTTTGGAAAAGTGAAGATGCTGGAACAAGCTGGGATCAGATCAGGGAAACGTCCAGCTCCATCACAAATCCCAGATCATTGACGATCAATGATATCCAGAGCTTCTCCGATTGGACGATCGCTGAACCCTATTGTCACACTATTCCAGCAGAGATTGTATTCGGGAATGTTATTGTCGGCTCTGCCCAGACACTAAATTTTCAGTTACACAATGACCGAAGCTCTGCTATTCAAGGCGATATAACCGTCCCGACAAATTATTCTATCACAGATACTTTAGACAGAAACAGAAAAAATGGAAACAATCAAGATTTTCGTAATTTCCTGTCATTTTCCGTTCCTGCTTTCGCCTTACAAGAATTCCAATTAACTTTTTCTCCACCTGCTGCAGGTCTGTTTGAGGACACTATGGATATTGATATTTTGGCAACGGGCGATCCGGGAAGAAAAATCGTTTTAAAAGCAACAGGCTATCTTCATCCAAAAATAGAAATAGATCCAACAATGATCCAGATAGAGCAACCTCCAGATACGATTACGACTACATCTTTGACTATCTCAAATATTCAAGGAGATGATCTTATATTCGCTTCATCTGTCGTCTATCCTGATCGGCAACAGGCGATCCTTATGCCACAACAAAGCGATTACTGGACGGGCACTTGTACAGAATCCGAAAAAACGGATGTAAGTGAAGTTCGTGGATATGATGCAGAAGATGGCTGGATGAAATTTGACACTTCTGCTATCCCGGATGATGCCACGATAAATTCTGTGGAATTTCATGGTTATGTGAATGACACATATTATCCATATTGGAGCATTACGCCGGTGAATTTGGACCCGGTTATTGCCAGTGCAGCTGATCTGCATGCAGATATCATTGCAGAACAATTTTCTGAATATTATCTTTATCGTTCTGAGAACAGTTCTTATACGACTGGCTGGAAGGTGCACGCTTTGGGTGGTTCAGTCAATAATGACCTGCAAAATTCATTAAGCAGTGATTGGTTCACCATCGGCATTGCCAGCCGTGACAACAGCACAACCTGGTTTTTGAATTTTGATGGCTGGCGCTCTACTCATATTCCTTTTCTGGTAGTAAATTACACCGTTTCTTCCACAGAAAATTGGCTCACGCTGAACAACGCAACAAGCATATTTGATACTTTGGCTGCCGGCGAAAACAATGTGCTCGAAGTAGGCTGTGATTCCAATAATCTAACAAATGGATCTTATACTGCCAGCATCATAACCACCAGCAATGATCCCGAAGAACCTTTTATCGAAACTCTGGTAAATCTGATCGTCGGCAATCCGGACATTTTCGTTTCGCTCGAAAACTATGATTTTGGAAACGTTTTAGTCGGGGCAGACAGCACCATTCAATTTCAAATCGAAAATACTGGAACTGATACTTTGCTGGGAGAAATCAGCACTCCGATGGGATTTTCTGTTCTTCTCGCTTCCTCACGTTATTTGCAAAGAGAAACAATAAAGGTTAACAAACAAAGGAAAGAAGATCTTGGTCGAAACACTTTGCTATTTTCACTGACAGAAGGAGAATCACAATTCTACGATTTGATTTTCTCTCCCAGCGAGATTGGAAATTATACTGGAAATGTCGAAATAACACATAATGCACCTATCCCAACTGAATATATCGCTGTTAACGGGAATGGTGTTCTTCCAGATATTAGCATTGAACCTGAAAGTATCAGTAAAACATTACCAAATTTTCTGGTCGGAACAGATACTTTGACGATTCAAAACACCGGTGATCATGAATTAAATTTCTCTGCAAATATCTCCTATCTTGTGGATTCCGAAAGATCGGCAGCACAAGTATATCCTCATAATTCAGATTATTGGACAGGTTCGGTCAATGAATCGATCAAAACAGAGAATAGTTTAGTGAAAGGCTATCATCAAGAAGATGGCTGGATCAAATTCGATATTTCTGCAATTCCTGATAATGCGGTGATTGATTCGATCATTTTCAATGGATATGTCTATGATGGTTATTGGCCCTATTGGAGCATCACTCCCGTAACCAATGATCCTGTTACGACAGATGCTGTAACATTAAAAGCTGATATTGTAGCCGAACAGGCAATAGGATATTATTTACACAGAAATGAGAACAGCTCTTTTACTAACGGTTGGAAATCCCACAGATTAGAAGGAAATGCCGTTTCAGACCTGACAAATTCTCTCGCAGATGATTGGTTTGCTGTCGGAATTGCCAGCAGGGATAATAGCACCTTTTATTACATCAATTTCTGCGGATGGCTTGAGGCAAACAAACCGTATTTGGATGTCTATTACACTTTGCCAGAAAATTGGCTTTCTTTAAATGGAGAAAATGCAATCAGCGGAAATATTTCTGCCAGCAGTTCAGAAGAAATCTCTATCGAGTTTGACCCTACCGAACTGGAAGATGCCACTTACGAGGCAAATATCGAAATCAACTCCAATGATCCTGATGAACCTTTTATTGCAATGCCTGTTTTTCTAACAGTCAGCACGCCAGCTATTGACGTCTATCCAGATTCTCTGAATTTTGCTCAGGTTATTGTAGGAACAGATTCAAGCAAAATATTTACCATAGAAAATACAGGAAATGGAACGCTTTCTGGGACAATCTCAACGCCTGATGGCTTTGAAGTTTGTCTTCTTGCCGATCGAAAAAAATTTTCAGAACGACGTAATCTCCTCAATTTTTCGATCAATTCCAATATGAACCAATTCTTTGAAGTTACCTTTTCTCCTGATCTGGAAATGATTTATAGTGGAAATATCGAGATCAGCCATAATGCATCAGATCCTGTTCAGTTGATAAGCGTTTCGGGAGAAGGTATTGGATTGGCTGTTCCCAGCATTATGATCCTTTTCGATGGAACGAACATAATTGTTTCCTGGTCACAAGTCTGCGGTGCAATATCCTATAAACTCTATCGAAGCTCCGACCCCTACACCAGCAACTGGGGAGAGCCAATACTTTTTACCACAGAAAATAGTTACGTTGAAAATGATCTGCAGGACAAATATTTTTACAGAGTTATCGCAAGCACGGAGGATATTTCGACCAGAAAATAGTTATCTATTTGATAGTTTTTCATTACGAGCGCTAATGAAGTAATTTCAAAAATAATTCTACATCTGAAAGAAATCCACGGCTAAAGAGTTTGTGTGAGAATTCATGATTAGCCCATCTTTACCACTTTTCCTCAAAAAAACACTTATCCTGCAAGGTGTTAGCCTTTTTCGGGGTCACTACAATATTAATATTTCGTAATGATCTTGTTCAGAGGACGATTCTTCGGACCAAGAACTTTATATATTTCACTGTGAAAATATTCCGCAAGAAACTCAATCTCTTTTTCCAAATAGAGAACAAGCTGACCATT
>JAGYMQ010000003.1 GCA_018400535.1 Candidatus Cloacimonadota bacterium | reverse complement strand
ATGATCATCATGGCAGAAATTTATCTCGAAGAAGATTTGATCGTGGATCCACAAAAATTCAGCGTTGGCATCTTTGATAGTAAAATGCGATGTCGTGCGATCGGAAAATGGGAAAAAGATTTCTGGTATTTTACTGTGCGCGGTAATATCGATGGCGAAGAGCTAACTTGTAGAATTTTTGATAAAACAACCAAGCAGGAATTTCTCACTACGCAATCTTTTATCTATCAAGAGGATTCTGTGCTTGGAAATTTCTCCGCCCCGACTGAGATACGATTTGAGCATGAAATCCCTGAAGCAAGTAGCACTTTGCTCCTGAATCAAAATGTTCCCAACCCCTTCAATCCAAACACGCAGATCAGCTATAACTTGCCGCAAGATGGAAAAGTGAAACTCATCATCTATAACGTCAAAGGACAATCTATTGCAGAATTGGTGAATGAATATCAAAAAAGCGGAATGCACACTGTACAATGGGATGCTGCTGAGCATAGCTCGGGGATCTATTTTTATGATCTGCAATTTGGTAACGAATCTCTTGTGAAAAAATGTCTGATGCTTAAATAGGAATGATGATGAAAACGAAAATTATCCTTCTCTTCCTGCTTGTTTTAACTGCATCATACGCAGATCCACCAGCCTGGAATCAAATTGGCGGGACACAATATTCGATGGTTTTGATGGCACAAATTTCTCTGATGGACGAACCCTTTACGGCAACTGGCGGAAATATCGCAGCAGCTTTTGGCCCTGGTGGGACAGATGATTGCCGTTCTTTGGGAAGCTGGCAAACACCCAATCCACCTTATGACGGCTATTGGTATTTCACGATCGTGGGCAACGAAAATGGCGAAACGATCTCGTTCAAGATCTACGATGCAGCTGCTGATTCTGTATTTAGCTGTGGTGAAACGATCTTGTTTGAAAATAATCTGACGGTTGGCTCTGCCAGCGCTCCTTTCCAGCTCACAATTCAGGAATCTTTTATCGCTGGCTCGATTTCTTTGACGACCTTCACTCCACCAGCTGGGGATCTGGAAGATGTCCTGATCAGCTGCGAAAACTACACAATCAATCCTGACGAAAACGGTTATTATGAAATTCCACTTACGTCAGGAATTTACGATGTGACAGCAGAATTAAATGGATATACAAGCGTGACACTCAATGATCTTCAATTGCAAGGAACACAAGCAATTACAAATGCTGACATAAATTTGATCGACTGGCAGGAAATTTCCGGCACACAATATTCGATGGTTATCATGGCAAGAGCAGAAATCGCTGGAAATGAGATCATAGGCGGCACGGGAAACGTTGTTGCCGCTTTCGGTCCTGATAGCTATGAAGATTGCCGTGCAATCGCCAGCTGGCAAGAAGATAATCCACCCTATTGGAATGGCTATTGGTATTTTGATGTCGTTTCCAATTTGGAAGGCGAGGAGATAACTTTCACGATCTATAATAATGACACTGAAGAGTTCTCTGATTGCTATCAATCAATTTCCTTTGTAAATAATACAACTTTAGGCAGTCCAACAGAACCCTTTCTGATTTCAGACGGCGTTTATCAAGAATTTGATCTAATCCAAAACTGGAATTGGATCTCATTTAATTTGGAAATGGACGATCCTGCAATATCGACAGTTTTTTCTCAACTCGGACCAGATATTTTCCAGGTGAAAACTCAAAACAATTCAGCAACAAATTACGCAGGAAATTGGATCGGTGACCTTACGCAGATCGAAACAGCTTCTGCTCATCTCATTAAAATGAATAATTCGTTCAATGATTTTATCGTGGAAGGAATTCCTCTCGATCCGACACTTCCAATCGCGCTCGATGCAGGCTGGAATTGGATTTCCTATTATCCACAGAATTCACTCTCGATTGGAACAGCTTTGCAATCAATATCCGAAAATGTCTTCCAGATCAAAGACCAAACGCAATCTGCTTCCTACTATGATCCACCAGGAATCTGGGTAGGAAATCTGGAGACTTTGCAACCAGGAACAGGCTACAAAGTCCAGATGAATAATGCTGATGATCTTTATTATCTACCTTCTGAACAGAGCATTCAAAAACTAGAAAAAGAAGAAAGAAACGATCCGCCTTTTTGGGAAATTATCAGCGGCACAGAATATTCGATGGTTTTGATGGCTGCGGTCGAAATGGACGGTGAACCTTTCACAAATGAAGCTGAAAACCAGATCGGTGTGTTTGGTCATGAAGGAGAAACAGACTGTCGCAGCATCGGAGTCTGGCAAGAAGCGAATCCACCGCTTTATAACGGATTTTGGTATTTTACGATCGTGGGAAACACGATCGGTGACACTCTCGATTTCAAGCTTTATGATTCTGCTCTTGATGAAGTCTTTGACTGCAATGAAACAATCATCTTTGAAAACAACACAACTCTTGGTGATCCTGCAAATCCTCTTCCGATAACTTGCAACACGATAAATGCCGAAAAGGTCACGATCCCCAAAATTCAAGAATTTAATAATTATCCAAATCCTTTCAATCCCACGACAAAGATCCGTTTGGAAATTTCAAAGGATATAGTTTTTGCTCAAGTTGTGATTTACAACATTCGCGGGCAGAAGATCAAAGAACTCTATGTAGGCAGATTATCAGCTGGTATTCATTCTTTTCATTGGAATGGAAAAGATGATTTTGAACAGCAAGTACGATCAGGAATATATTTTTATACATTGCGAACGGAAGAATTTGAGATAAGCCGTAAGATGTTACTATTACAATAATTATCTCAATATTATAAGAAATATTCTGAAGGGAAAATATCGCTTCTAAACATAAAAATTTTCGCATCCAAAAAAATGCCTTTACGAGGAAAGATAAAAAAATGATTTCGATTTTCAGGAGGATAAATGAAAAATTTCATAGCAAAAACAGCCGAGATCGGCAACGGTACCAAACTCGGTTATAATTGTGTTATCGAAGATAATGTAAAGATCGGTTTCGGCTGTCTAATCGAACATAACGTTGTTATTTTTGCCGGTTCAAGAATTGGTAATAATGTGCGAGTAGGTGCAAATACGGTGATCGGCAAAAAACCCTTGAGTTCGCCGCGCAGCATTTTCAAAATGGCTGATGATCATCAGCCGGCAAAGATTGGAGATCAATGTCAAATTGGTGCAAATGTGGTGATCTATGTCCAATCAAAACTTGGGAATAATTGTCTGATCGCCGATCTGGCAACGATCCGCGAAGATGTGCAGATCGGAGATCTGAATATCATCGGCAGAAACGTGACCATCGAAAATTTTGTAAAGATCGGGAATCGCTGCAAATTTGAAACAAACGCCTATATCACCGCTTATTCTGAAATTGCAGATTATTGTTTTATAGCTCCCGCTGTGGCAACAAGTAACGACAATTTTATGGCGCGCGATAATGAACGCTATAAGCATTTCAAAGGCATCACAATGAAAAAAGGTAGTCGATTGGGCGTTGGCGTTGTCGTCCTTCCTGGTAAAACGATCGAACAAGATGGTATGGTCGCTGGTGGCAGCATCGTTTCCAAAGATGTCACCGCTGGCAAGATCTGGTTAGGAACGCCAGCCAAAGAATTCCGCAACGTTCCTGAAAAACAATTATTAAAAAATAATCTGGATAAAAAATGAAAGCTTTAGTTATCGTTCCAACTTATAATGAAAGAGAAAATATCGCAGCGATCATCAAAGCGGTGCTCAAAGAATCTGCTGAGCTGGAAATTTTGGTCGTTGATGATAATTCACCCGACGGAACTGCGAAGATAGTGGCAGAAATGCAAAAAGAAAATGGCAAAATCCACATTTTGAAACGCAACGGGAAAATGGGTTTAGGTTCTGCTTATGTGGCTGGATTCAAATTCGCCATTCAGCAAAAATATGATTACATTTTGGAAATGGACGCTGATTTTTCTCACGATCCAGATGAGATTCCCCGCATGTTGGAAGCTATTAAAAACAACGATCTGGTCATCGGCTCGCGTTATTTAAATGGAATAAATGTGGTTAATTGGCCCCTACGTCGTTTGATCCTGAGTTATTTTGCCGCCAAATATGTGCGTTTCATCACGGGTATGCCACTCAACGATCCGACAGGTGGTTTTAAGTGTTTCCGCCGTGAAGTTCTGGAAAAGATCGACCTCGATGATATTATTTCAGACGGCTATTCTTTCCAGATCGAGATGAATTTCCGCACCTGGTGCAATAATTTTCGAATCAAAGAAATACCAATAATTTTTACCGACCGCCGAAGTGGACACTCAAAAATGTCAAAAAAAATCGTCTGGGAAGCCATCTTCACCGTGTGGAAGCTAAAATTCAGGAAACTGAAAAATAATGACGATTAAAGATCTTCGGATCGAAAAATTAGTTTATAATGGATACGGCTTGGGCTTCCAAAATTCCAACCCAATTTTCGTTTCCTACGCTGTTCCCGGCGATTTAGTCGATGCTGAGCTAACACGAAAAAGCCGTAAAGTAAGTTTCGCCAGATTGACAAAATTGCACGAAAGATCGAATCTCAGACGGCAAATTACTTGCGAAGTTTTTGGCAAATGTGGCGGTTGCAATTGGTTGAATATCAATTATCAAGAACAGATCACTGCCAAAGAAAAGATCATCAATGAAATTTTTCGCAAATGCGAGCTTCCCCAGAAAATCAAAGTTGTAGCTTCCGATCAAGAATTCAATTATCGCAACAAATGTTTTTATCCTGTTTCAAAAGTAAAGGATGAGATCAAGATCGGGCTTTTTGCAACTCGTTCACATCAAGTTATATCCCATAAAAATTGCCAGTTACAGCCGCAGTCTTTTTCTCAGATCATCAAAATTTTTAGATCTTATTTGCTGGCAGCAAATGCAAAGATCTATGATGAAAAAAGTGGAACTGGAAATATCCGTCATTTGGGGATCCGTTATTCGTTTGCCAAAAATGAATTTCTCTTGATCGTGGTAACCAAAAAACGCAAGCTTCCTTTTTCGAAGCAATTGATCCGCGTGATGCGTGGGCATTTCCCCAATATCGTCGGCATCGTGCAAAATATCAATCCAATTAAAACAAACGTCATTTTGGGAAAAGAAAGCAAGCTCATTTTCGGACGATCATATTTGGAAGAAGAGATCGGCCGAAAAAAGTTCCAATACAATTTCGATTCTTTTTTTCAGATAAATCCAATGATCACAAAAAAAATGTATGATCTTATCAAAGAGAATATCGAGATGAATTCTACCGTGATCGATGCCTTCTGCGGTGTTGGTTCGATTGGGATCTATTGCAGCGAAAAGATCAAAAGTCTGCGCGGGTTCGAGATCAATGCAGAAGCAGTCGAACAGGCAAAAAAAAATGCGCATTTGAACGAAATGAGAGTTGCAGAATTTTTTGTGCAGAATCTGGAATCACGGAACAAGATCGATGGTGAGATCTTGATCGTTGATCCACCACGAAAAGGACTTTCAACTGAATTTCGACAAAATATTCCCATTTCCATCCGCAAAATAATTTATGTCAGCTGCGATCCAAATACACAATTTCGTGATCTGCAAGACCTTTTCGCACAAGGTTTTGCTCTGCAAAAAATCAAAGCTTTCGATATGTTTCCACAAACTTATCACATTGAAACTGTCTGCATTTTGGAGCGAAAATGAAAATCCTGTTCTCATTTCTACCAATTATTTTTTTGCTTCTTGGTTGCATCGATACTTCCTCGCCGCAAGATGCTGATGAAATGGAGATCGAAGAAATATTGGAAGACATTCGCTATAACTTTAATAATGATTTTCTTGATCTCATAATGTTACATTATCATCCATCTTTTCATCATAATTTTGACTATAAATATGATGAAGAGCTGATCTGGGAACAACGTTTGATCGATTATGATATCATGGAATTCCAAAATCTGCAGATCGAATTCACTTCGACAAATCAAGCAACCGCGTCTTTCACGCTCTATTTTGACGACGATGTTTTTTTCGAACCAGAAGATCATGGCGATCTTTCCTATTTCTATTATGATGATTCCGAATGGAAGATCTGTGGTAATAATTTTTGACAATGATCGATTTGAAAAAATATACAAAAAGTTATCCCTCGTTTAAAAAAATAAACCAATACTTCTGAAAATTTTATCATACATCTTCGGAATGTCGGCATTCCAATGTCGAGACATCACTGCGAAGAACGCAAAAAAAGAAGGATTAAAAATAATTACGCGAATTTGCACGAATGATATAATGTAAAAGTCTGAACCACAGATTT
>JAGYMQ010000002.1 GCA_018400535.1 Candidatus Cloacimonadota bacterium | reverse complement strand
TTCCGTAGTGAGAGAAAAAGAAATAGTTGTCGATGGATTGAAAGGATTGGGGTGATTGGAAAGAATGATCTTTTCTGCTTGAGGTATAATCTTGTCTTTCTCGTTTTCCAGATAATGCTCCGCAGCGATTATATTTTGACTCATATCATATTGGAAATTTACGATCGCGTTTCCAGAAATAGAAAAATTCAAATTATTATTTGTCGTATTTTGATCCCAATTGTTGTTCAAAGCGATCTTGAATTCATAATTGCCAACGGGAATATTTGTTTGAAACGTGAAAATGCCGTCATCAGCTATCTGATCACCATTTTGTCCATCATCGTGCATCTGTGTAAGAGTAGTTTGTTCATTCCAGTCTGAGCCACCGATCTCGGAAAGAAAATCACCGCAAACGATCGGCGGATTTGGACTGTGAAAGACGAATTCATCTCCATTTTTATGCATCAGCATCACGCCGCAATTTGCGAAAAATTCAATCTCTGTCGCTTCTGTCAGGATGAACGTTTGATTTTCTGTAGGCCAGTCATTTCCATTCCAATCATTTGACTCCAGAACTTTGTAACTGTGATTTCCTGCTGGAAGTTCAATTTCTGCTTTCCAAATTCCATTATTCTGCAACTCTAGATCATAATCGTGATTTCCCGGATCCCAATCATTAAAAGATCCTACTAGATGTGGCTTGATTGTATTCAATAATTCTACTTCAACTGGAACGATAACATTTCCATTTAGATCGACGATATTGGAAACAAAAGCGGATTGATAAATACCTGTTTGGAATTCTTCGGCGATCGTTAAAGTAACCTTGCGTTCGTGAGAAAGTTCAGCTGAAAGCACGGTGTAATCTCCGCTGGGGTAAGAAAGTTCATAATTGGTGATATTTTGGGCAGAATTGAGCGAGACAGCTTCGGTGAAAACGATCTGCATTTTATTCTCAGATGCGATCATTCCAGCATTCATGTCAATTTCGGGCGGGATCGTATCACCCAGAATATTGGCAAGACTATCTAATTCGGCTGTTTTACTGAAATTCGGATCATAAGGAGCAGAAGTTCTGCCAGCGAATAAAAAAACTTTAAAATCACTTGTGGCAAAGATCTCATCGCCCATCACAAGCGTTCCTTCAAATTCCGTGCTGTGGAAAGCTCCGCCATTTCCCAGAATAAAAGCAGAGGTTGCCCCATAAACAGAATTCCGTCTTCCACAATAACTGCCGTTTTCTCCCCACATTCTCTGCAGATTTGACTTGCCAGACCAAATCAGGTCGAGAAGATCAGGCGTCCAGCCAGAACGAACATAAACATCATTTTCCTGCAGCGAATATTCTACTTCCAGATATTTTTTTCCCAGCTCCAATTTGCAGTTCTTCTGGATAAAATCTTTGGTGAGATTGATCTCCACTTCATTCCCGCTTCCCTGAATGATCTCAAACTGATAATCATCATGCTGAAAATTTGGCGAAACTTCCGAAAGCGCTGCCACGTGATTATTGGAAGATTCATTATAATCTCCTTCAGTTTCGGAAAAATAAGCAACGTCTGATCCCACAACAGAATACATGTTGCCCAGATCATCTTTGGCAAAGACCCAATTTGCTTTACCACCGATATGTTCAAAAACGAAAAAGACATTTTCATTGTGAATGATCAGCTCGTTGATTCCATCGCGGTCAATATCAATTTCAAAAGCTCCAGTTGGATCAGGATAATTGCCATTTGCCCAGCGCGCTACTTCAGCATAGACATTGGCATTTTTGATGTGAGAGGAATAGCGATGTTCCCAGCCGGAAATCTGACCGTTATCATGCCAGCCTGTTTCATGCAAATTGATCATCAAGGTGTACCATCCAAGCTGCGTGAGTGAATTATCTGGCGAATCCAACAAATTATTGTAAGTATTATCCCAGATAAAACCGTAATTCCAAGGTGGTTGATGAAAATCGGAATGAGAAGCTGTGGAAGCCCAATTGATATACCAGCTGTTATTTGCATAACCATAGCCTTCGTAACCACCTAAAAGGTAGTAAGTTCCGTTAACGATATCCAGTCCTTCACCATTGAAATCGCTGTTGTAGATCGCCTCGTCCAATTTCCACACGCTTATGGCGGGATAATTGTCATGACAATACCACAGTACATTTTCGTAATTATCCAGGAAATAAGTTCCGTTATGCTGATTCATCTCGGCAGCTACTTCCCAGTCGGTTCCGTAAACACAGATACCGTATTGTCCCGTATTGGAGATTTGATTTTTGGCAGCATCGGCATTATAATGCATATTCCCGACAAATTCATTATTGATCGGGATCACTCGCAAAACAATTCCGCTGCCATTGTTCATCCAATGAATTTTGTAGTTGGAATGTCCATCACAATGAGGAGAATCATCGAGAATGACAGCTTCGATGCCGTGTTGCGCCCAATTATCTCCCAGCCAATCAATAACGCCAGCTTCAGGATATTGTCCAGGAGTGAGCCAGACTCTTTCTGGAATCCAGGCGATTTTGGGAAAATAATCGTAACGTGTATCCACCATCTCTGTTTCCACAGCGACCGACCAATCATTCATATCATTTTGCACAAAAGGCATAATGTGTTGACCCAGAGCTGAAGTAAGCATTGCCACGTAACCTTCAGCTGCACCATTTTCGAGCCAGTCATTAAATTCTGGATTGTGCCACTGCGCTGCTGGGATCAGCGTTCCACTTAAATGAAAATTTCCTGGAATGTCGGTCAATTCATGGACTTCCAGAACTTCGTCGAACCCGCTGGTTTCAGGAGGATATTGTCCGTAAAAAACTTCTGTGTAGGTCAGACCTTGATTTCCGTGATGAACAAAAGCGCAATTCCCTCCGCGGTAATCGCCATTCAATTGTGCAGAATATTCATCCAGAATTTCATTTTCTTTTTTTGTTTGGAGATGTATCTCTGCATCTTTTGGAATTTTTTCTTGGAAAGCGATTTCCCAAAGATTTTTTTCCGGTGTGCGTAAATATTTCCAATCTTTTGATTTACCAGAAAAATTTCGCAAAGAAAATTCTTTGGAGAAAAGCACAACATTTTTTTCCAAAAATAAAATTTCCAGTTTTAATTCTGAATGCAGGAAATTGTCGTCCGCCATTCGGTTCTCTTCTCGTGTAATCATATCATCGAAGGTGATGCGCAGCAGGAAACCCTGTTCAGTCGATTTACCGAAAAGCGAAGAAATGTCAGCAATATCTGCATCACCAATTTCATCAAAACCGAGAAAATCCTGCTGTGACCAATTATGCAAATTTCCCAGTTCAGAAAAGAGAAAACACACAAATCCTGAAAATATCAATAAGATAAATTTTTTTTTCATAATAATTTCTCACATCATTCTTTTTGTAATTATTTTTTCATTAATTGTAAAGTCAATAAGTTATAAGTTTTTTTTAAATTAATGATATCAAATGCCTGTTCAAACTCCGAATGTTGCTGTAACTTGATATTTCAATGTCGAGGACATCGGAACTATTGGTTTGGATTACATGGTTACATGGTTACATGGGTGTTAGGTGTTGGGGGTTGAGGTCAATAACTTAGGTCTTCAGATGCAAAACAATAAAACCTCCCGCAACCTGAGACCATACGAATAAAGGAAAAGTTACGGAAGGCTTTGAAAATACTCTTAAATCTACTTTATGGACAAACTCCAAACAGGAATGTTTGCATCAGGATGTGACTGCTCAATGTTGGGATGTTGAGTTACTTTACAAGCAGCATTTTTTTCTGCCAGGTTTTTTCTGCTGTCTGCAAACGATAAAGATAAATGCCGGATCCAACCGATTTACCATTTTCATCTGTGCCGTTCCAGACCTTTTCCTGCAAGGTTTCTGCTGGAATAAATTCGTCTGCCAGCAAAGTCTTGATCCTGCTGCCTTTGATATCGAAGATCACCAGATTTACATAACCTGAAGTTTCCAAAGCGAAACGGATCATTGTGTCTGGATTGAAGGGATTGGGATGATTTTGATAAAGACCGTAAGTCTCTGGTGTAAAAGGTGCAGAATCATCTGGGATTGATAACGTAGTCGGAAAAAAGATCTCTGTCACACCTTCTGTATCAACGCTTTCCAGCCAGTACCAGTAGGTTTCTCCAGAATTAATTATCTGTTCATCCACAAATTCATAGGAAGTCAATTGGTTAGTCGTCCCAGCTCCAGGAATGAGCTCTAAATTCAATTGGATCGTCTGATCGTTTGTCATTGCATCACTTTCCAAACCACGATAAATATTCCAGCCGGCATTGTTCTCTTCATCTTCTGTCGTCCAGTATAGGGTGGGAGTGCCATCTACAAAAGCAGCAGAAAAACCGGAAAGGGTGACGGGGAGGGGATGATCTTCGCCAGTAATTCCACTTGAATAATATTGATAATTTTCCGAATATAGTTTGTAGTAATACATTGTGTTGGGTTCAAGACCACTTCCATTATTATTATCTGTAATTGATGTTGAAGCTTCAGAGCCACGAATAATAATAGTATCATCTCCCAAATCTTGCCAATCGCTGTAATCTTCACCTTGCGTTGGACTCCACATTACGGGATTACCTTTTCTTCTTACAAGCAAAACACTGTGATCTTGCGCATCTTTATTCCAAGAAATGTCTAAAGCTTCGTTTGGATTAGATGAGTTAGGTGAAATAGTTAAATCCGAAGGATCGCTTAACTCATTTACAGTGACCGTTAAGTCTGAAGTAGGTGTTTCCCACATATTATGCCAATTTTCATCATTCCTACAATACCAGCCATTAATTACACCGTAGTTTAACTTCATTCCCCAATACCAAGTACCAGATGAAGTGAACCTGGGAGAAATTCCTGTATTATGTTCAACTTCATTGAAATCAGACCAATCTCCATGTGTTCCATTATTTATATCACTACTTGTATGTATTACAACTTGATGTCTTCCCCAATTTCCTTCATCCGTAGCCCAAGCATCACATCCAAACTCAGCTGTATCACCTAAATATATTGTTGATGGTTCTTCTGGAGAGTCTCCATTAGTATTTCTACACTGAGCCCAACCAAATAATGATAATGGTATAATAATTACAGAAAAAAATAAAAAAATCTTTCTCATCTTTCCTCCTTATCAATTTTTTAAATCTTTAAGCAATTTCTCATAAATCTCTAGATCTCTATGTATTACTTTTTGTAAAGAAAAAAATTTCTTTTCCAAAAATTCTAAATTATCCCAATCATACTCAAATTCCACATAATAGCTTTCGAAATAATCGATCAGGATATTTATTTTTCATTATAAACTTTCTTGGACCAATTTTCCAAATTTCCAAAAAGTGTTTTAGTACACCGTTTTGATGTAATAGAAATATTTTGTTTCGCTACCGATATTTTCGTCAATATAAGCTTCTTCGGTGATCAAATTCAATCCATTCAGAGGTCCAGTGAAAGTTCCATCGGGAGTTGTGGAACGATAGACGTTGTAGCCTTCTGCTCCAATAACTTCATTCCAGCTGATGTGTGCATCTCCGTCAATGATCTCGATCTGGACATTTTCGGGTGCTGTTAAAATCTCATCGCCCACGTTGACGGTATAATTCTCGCCGCTGTTATCGTCCAGAATGAGTGGGCCGTTATAATCGGAAGCTTCAATGTAAAATTCGACAATTTGTCCGTTTTGGATCTCATTGCCGTTTTCCAAGACAACGCGCCAGTAGGAATCTGTCTGGAAATTATTATTCCAACTGAAATATTTTTCCTGCCAGGAATCTGTTCCGTTGTCATAATGTAATTTTGCCCAGTAGCCAGAATTAGCGAATTCATCGAAAGGCGTCATTCTGATTTCAAAAAAGAGAGAATCATCTTCAGCGACAGCACTGCCGCTTTCGAAATTCGTGTAACTGGATTGGGTGGAATCGAGAAAAGTGACGCTGGTGAGTTCAGTGGGATTCTCATTATTGAAATAGACAGCGTCCAAAACTTGTGTCGTGTCGGAATCATCGATCGTGAAAAGTCTGTTTTCCAGCATGTTTTCCCAGCTTCCGCTGTTGATGAATTTGTATTCTTGTTCGTAGGAAGAGCCCGCCGGATAAAGGATCTCAGCGGTGTAAATGCTGTCGTTATCAGGATCGCTCATCAAATTTGCCGTCCCGTTCCAACCGTTAAAATCTCCAGCAATTGTGACATCGCCATTAATAGTTTGGAAATTCATATCAACCTGGAAAGTAACAGTCACATCTTGAGTGGTTTGATCTACAAAAGGCAAGATATATTCCAGCGTTTGAGCAGAATCATCATCCACGAAAAATTGTGGATTATCACCTGAAATAAGCCAGTTGCCGTTTTCTTCAGCTCCCCATTCCCAGGTTTGTGTGGAATCAACAACGAGGTAATTCAAACGTGACCAGCGATTATCATTCGGAGTAACATCGCCATGCGTGCCATCGTCATACATTTGTTCTGTAGCGCCGTTATCCCAGCTGGGATCATAAACGCCGGTTTCTTTAATCCAGCTTCCTTTTAAAAGACAATCATTCAAACGTGCATTTGCTGTATCAACGATCACAAAAGTGATAGGTGCATATTCAAAAGCAGTGAAAGAGCCGGAATTATTTCCTGCGAAAGGACTGACGCCGTATCCTTCCGAAGATTTCACGTCAAATGAAGCTTCGATAGTGTAAGTTGTTCCACTGGTTAGATCGGATGTTTCAAAGCGCACAGTGGTGGGAGAGATCATTTCGCCGGAGATCAAAGCTGCACCGTTATCGATCGTGTAATTTGCTGGATTTGTCGTGGAAGTTGTATCCATGCTGGTATTGAAAAGAACCTGCAAATGATTGATGTTATATTGCATAACTGAAACGACTTCTGGCGGTGATAGAGCAATATTGAGTGTTGTATTATTGCTCATATCATAGGTAAAACGCGTAGTGCTGGAGCCATCAGAAGAAAAGGCAATGTTGCCACCGGTATTTTGATTCCAGCTGTTATTCAAAGCAACTTTATATTGGTAATCACCTGCGGGGATAACAGTTTGGAACGTGTAAATATCATCACCAGCAATTTCATCGCCATTTTGTCCATCATCCAATAATTGCGTATCGGTCGCAGAAACATCCCAGTCATTTCCACCGAGCTCATCTTGAAAATCCCCGACTACGATCGGTGGATTGGGAGAATGAAAAACGAAATCATCATCTAAATTTACTTTCCAAGTTATGTCAGTTTCTTCTGCCAAATCCAGTGTAATATTTTCTGGCCAATTTGGCGCTCCCCATGTATCACCTTCAACTACTTTATATTGATAATTTCCCGCACTCAAAGTTTTCGTAAGTTCCCAGACACCATTAGCATTTTCATTCAGTTCATAAGTTGGATCAGCGGGATCCCAACCTTGCATTGAGCCAACGATACTAGGACCTGCCATCAAGAGATTTGTGATAAATATCAAATAAAATACAAAACTCCACTTTTTTACTTTCATTATGCCTCCTTATTAATTATTATTAATATGAATTAGTTTTATTATTTGTCAATTTTTTTTTTCTCATTGATAGAATTTTTTTTCGTGATATTTTTAGCTTCTCGATTTGCGATAATTTGCGTCAATTAGCTTGCTGATCTGTGATAAAGTGAAGATTGGCGGATTCCACTCTTTCATTTACTGAATAATGCAAAATGTGAAATTTCTGAATCTCAACGAAAGATATTCAATATTCAGTTTTACGAAATTTGTCTTTAAAAAATTTTTTCTAGATTTTGGAGAAACTCTCTTTTTGCGATCCTCTCGGTAAGTTTCCTTCCAAACCAAGAATTCTTGACATAAAGCGATCATAAAAAAATTTCGAAGAATGTTTTTAATGCATTTTGAGGAGAAACTATGAGTGATATAATGAAACCAGTGGGTTTAAAAAAATTATTGAATTGGATCATCAAAGAATATGAGAGAACGGGAATGATCTTTGGTATTCCGCAAGAAAAAATTTTCCATAAAAGAAAAGATTCTTCTTTCCAAATTTTTGGAGAAAAATGTGAAACTGCTCTCGGACCGGCAGCTGGGCCACACACGCAACAAGCAGAAAACATCGTTGCTGCTTATTTGACTGGAGCGCGCTTTTTTGAGCTGAAAACGGTGCAAATTCTCGACAAACTTGATATCGATAAACCCTGCATAGATGCCCATGATGAGGGATATAATACAGAATGGAGCACTGAATTGACCGTCGAACAAGCATTTGCAGAATACGTCAAAGCCTGGTTTTTGCTTCATATTTTGGATCAAATGCTCGATCTATCAAAGAATGGAGAACGTAATTTTGTTTTCAATATGAGCGTCGGGTATGATCTCGAGGGCATCAAAGATAAAAAGGTCGATGATTTTATCGAAAATTTGAAAGATGCTTCTCAAAATCCTTTTTTCCTTAAATGTAAAAGTGAATTGAAAGAAATGATCGTTGCTAAAGAAATTCCTGACATAAGCAATCCTGATTTTGTGGAGATGATCTCACCTAAGATATCCAATTCGATCACTCTTTCCACAATGCATGGCTGTCCACCCGAAGAGCAGCAAAACATCTGCAAATATTTGCTCACAGAAAAAAAATTGCACACTTTCTTGAAGATGAATCCAACTTTATTAGGTTATGATTTTGTAAAAAACACTTTCGAAAAACTAGGGTTTTCCCAGATAACTTTGAAAGAAGAGTCATTTACAGAGGATATGCAATATCCTGATGCTGTGCAAATGCTGAAGATTTTACGAAAATTAGCAGAGAAAGAAAATTTGGATTTTGGCGTCAAGCTTTCCAATACTCTTGCTGTTGTAAACGATCAGGGCATTTTGCCGACAGATGAGATGTATATGAGTGGGCGAGCACTTTTCCCGCTCACGATCAATCTGGTGCGAAAATTATCAGCGGAGTTTGATGGTAATCTGGCAATATCCTTTTCGGGTGGTGCGAATTTGCGTAATATCAAAGACATTCTGGAATGCGGTATTCGTCCGATCACGATGGCAACAGAATTGCTGAAACCTGGTGGATATTCTCGTTTGAAACAGATCGCAGAATTATTAGAAGAAAATTTTACAGATTCTTTTCCAGACAAAATTGATCAGGAAAAATTGGATAGATTAGCGAAAAATATTTCTTCTGATCCAAAATATTGGAAAGCAACAAAATCTGATGCTTCAATGAAAATTAAGAAAAATTTACCTCGTTTTGATTGTTTTGTGGCACCTTGCAAAGAAGCTTGCCCAATTGGTCAGGATGTGCCGGAATATCTTCGTCTGATCGCCGAGAAACGCTATCAAGAAGCTTTTGAACTTATTATAGCAAAAAATCCTTTACCGCATATCACGGGCTATATCTGCGATCACAAATGTATGCTGAAATGCGTGCGCAATGATTATGAAGAGCCTGTCTTGATCCGCGATCTGAAATTGATCGCTGCGCAAAAGGGATTTTCTTATTTTATTGAAAAATTGAAATCTCCTCCAGAAAAAAACACCAAAATTGCAATTATTGGTGGTGGTCCCGCTGGCTTGAGCTCTGCCTATTTTCTGGCAAAAAATGGCTTTGATGTAACCGTTTTTGAACGCAGAAAAGAACTATCTGGGACAGTCTCGCACGTTATTCCCGATTTTCGCATTCCGCAAGAAGCAATTGATAATGATCTGACTTTGATCAAAAAAATGGGTGTGAAATTTCAGCTTAGCTGGAAAGAAAAACTCGATCTCAAGAAATTGCGTAATGCCGGTTTCCAATACATCAATCTGGCGATTGGTGCAGTAAAATCGCGGGTTCTGGAAATTCAAACCGACAATTCTAATATTTTTGATGCAATACATTTTTTGGAAAAGTGGAAAATCGAAAAGAGAAAAATTGATCTGGGAAAGACCGTCGCAGTCGTTGGTGGCGGAAATTCTGCAATGGATGGTGCACGCGCTGCGATCCGCACAAAAGGTGTCAAAAAAGTATATATTCTATATCGACGCACAATAAATGAAATGCCAGCCGATCGAGAAGAATTGGAAAATGCTTTGCAAGATGGAATTGAATTTTTGGAATTGCTCAATCCTGTTTCTTTCCAGAACAATATTTTGAAATGCCAAAAAATGAAACTGGGAAAAGCCGATGAAAGCGGAAGAAGACGTCCACTTCCAATCCAAAATGAATTTCTGGAAATGAAAATTGATTCATTGATCACGGCGATCGGCGAACAGGTAGATTATCAGCTGTTGCATAAAAACGAAATCGAGATTGATGCGCAGAATAAGATCATCGTGAATGAATTTAATGAAACCAGCGTAAATAATGTTTTCATCTCTGGAGATGCGTTGCGCGGACCTGCCACTGTCGTGGAAGCGATCGCTGATGCACAGAAAGTGGCAGCAGGAATTTCCCAAAAGGAAGGACAGAAATTTGACCTGGAAAAAGCTGATAATTTTCTTTTCGACGTGAATAAACGTCAACAAGATGTGATCCAGAAAAAAGCTGTGATCAACGAGGCAGCGCAAAAATTAAAAACGGAAAAAGATATTCAGCGGGAATCAGCGCGATGTCTGGAATGTAATTTTATCTGTAATAAATGCGTGGAAGTTTGTCCCAATCGAGCAAATGTAGAGATAAACATTCCTGGATTTCAAAACCAAAATCAGATACTGCATATTGATGGACTCTGTAACGAATGTGGCAATTGCGAAACTTTCTGTCCCTATGATGGAACACCTTATAAAGACAAATTCACGCTTTTCTGGTCAGCTGAAGAAATGCAGGAAAGCGATAATGATGGATTTTTTGCAATTGATTTGAAGTTAAAACAGTTTCGCCTTAAGATCGATAATGAAATGAAAGATATCATTTTTGATCAAAATTGGCAAGCAGACAAATCTTTTGAGAACAGAGATTTTCCCGCCATTGTCCAGTTGATCAGAACTGTCAGCGAAAGATATGAATATCTATATGTTACATCCTGAAATTTTCAAAAAAATAAATAATAAAAAAATTTGATTGACACAAAGATCGTTCATTTGCGATTTCGTTCTCATTCTATAAAAGGAGGTGCAGGTATGAAAAGCGAGATTATCATCGATTTTATTTTATTGCGCATATATGAAATGCGTCGCTTGTCCTGTATCTTCATACACATAACTAACTGATTTTTTACAACTAAAGAAAATATTTCAGATCAGATTTACTGATATAATTTAAAAAAATACAAATTTAAGGAGTTTTATAATGAGAAGTAACAATTTTTTTGGAAGAGATTGGCTCAGTCCTGAAATCGATTGGACAAAAGAAGAATGGGAAAGTCTGCTTAAACTGGCAGAAGATTTGAAGATGCGTTATGCAATGAACGAAGATACTTCCCAGATATTGAAGGGAAAAACACTTTATACAATGTTCTTTAACAGTTCTCTGCGCACGAGAAGCACTTTCGCTGCTGGGATACAACAATTGGGTGGTTATCACGTTGATCTGGAGCCAGGAAAGACCTACACTCCAGCTCGGAAAGGTTTTGAGATTCCCTACAAAACAGAAAGAATTTCTGATGTGGCGCGTGTATTAAGCCGCACAGGAGATGCTATCGCGATCAGAATGTATGGTAAACCTTCACAGTGGATCTATGGATTTGCTCACGAAACGCTCAAAGAATTTGCTCATTGGGCGGATATTCCCATCATCAATATGGAAGATGATATTTATCATCCCTGTCAAGCGCTTGCAGATATGCTGACGATCAAGGAAAAATTTGGTAATTTCCAGAAGAAAAAATTCGTGATCAGCTGGGCATATTCCGGCTCGACAGCGAAACCCTTTGCAGTTCCACAAAGTCTGGCTTTAGCACCTTCTTTATTAGGAATGGACGTCGTGCTGGCTCGTCCCAAAGGATTTGAACTTGATCCAAAAGTAACAAAACAGTGTAAGGCTTATGCCGACCAGAATGGCAGCACTTTCGAAGAAACTGATGATATGGAAGCAGCTTTTGAAGGCGCACATGTTGTTTATCCAAAATCATGGGGTGCAATGGATTATTTCGCTCAGATAGATGAAAACGGCAAGAAGATCAAAGAAGAAGATCTGGATGGAATGAAAGCACTTTTTGAAAAAAATAAACATTGGATCTGCGATGAAGAAAAAATGAAACTTATCGACAAAAATGGAATTTATATGCACTGTCTTCCAGCAGATAGAGATATGGAAGTAACCGATGCAGTTATTGATGGACCGCAAAGCGTTGTCTTTGATGAAGCAGAAAATAGACTTCATGCTCAGAAAGCCGTTATGACGCTACTTATGGGTGGAAGATTATAATTTATGGAAATGGGTAAAGAATCACCCTTTTCATTTTAACAAAAATTCAGGAGGAAATATGTTAGTCGATATAAAAGGAAAAGATGTTCTCACGACGCAAGAACTATCTGTTGATGAGATCAAAGCGATCTTGAAACTGGCAAAAGAAATGAAAAAAGATCGATTCGATAAAAAATTCAATCAGCTACTCAAAGATAAAACTTTCTTGATGTTCTTCTTTAATCCATCTTTGCGCACCCGCATCTCATTCGAGGCAGCTGCAACCGAATTGGGCGGACATGCTCAATTTCTGGAACCAAAAACGATGCGGTTGAAAAAAACGAGTCAAGGCGTCGAAGTGCAAGCTGGCGAAACCATCGAAGATGCCGCACAGGTTCTGGCGCGATATGCTGCTGGAATGGGCATCAGAATTTTGGAAACTTCTGTGAAACATTATGGTGATGGAAATGCACTTCTGCGGGAATATGCACGCTGGATGAATGTGCCGATCATCAATATGGCAGACGACAAATATCATCCCTGTCAGGGACTTTCCGATGTGATGGGGATGGAAGAACATCGTGGTGATCTGAAAGGAAAAACTGTTTTAATGAGTTGGGCGCACGGTGCGCTAGCGCGTTCCTATTGCTCTGTCCACGAGAATCTTTTGATCACCTCACGGCTGGGAATGAACGTTAAACTCGCTTATCCCAAAGGATATGATCTTCCAGAAGAAGAAATCGCCAAAGTAAAGAAAAATTGTGAAATGAATGGCACGAAATTTGAGATCATTAATGATCCTTATGCAGCTTATAATGAAGATGTGGAATTCGTCTATTCTCGCAATTGGTTTGGCCCGGATTTTTATGAGATCGGAAAAGAAGCTGAAATTGCTCGGGCTCGCAAAATGACGGATTGGATCTGCGATCAAGAAAGAATGGATCGCACAAATAATGCGCTTTTCATTCATCCAATGCCGGTTGACCGCGGCAAAGAAGTAACAGACGAAGTTGCCAGCGGCCCGAATTCGATCATAACTGATATAGCAGAAAATCGACTGCACACGCAAAAGGCGATCATGGCTATGACAATGGCAGGCTTGAAAGTAAAAATTTAGGAGAAAATAATGTCAAAAGATAAGAGAAAATTAGTTGTAATTGCTTTAGGTGGCAATGCTATCAAACAATCGAATGAAAACGGAACCGCAGAAGAACAATTTCGCAATGTGGAAGTAACCTGCGAACAATTGGTCAAAATGAATACCCTTGGTTATAAATTGGTGATAACCCACGGAAACGGACCTCAGGCCGGAAATCTTTTGATCCAACAAGAAGAAGGAAAAGAACTTGTTCCAGCCCAACCACTTGATGTGGTTGGCGCAATGACGCAAGGTCAGATCGGCTATATGTTCCAGAATACTTTACAAAATTATTTCCGTCAAATTGGAAAAGAAATTCCCATCACTTCTTTGATAACACAAGTTTTGGTTAAAAAAGATGATCCCGATTTTAATGATCCCAGCAAGCCAGTCGGACCTTTTTACACAGAAGAAGAAGCGAAAAGATTGGAAAAAGAAAAAAACTACGTCGTGAAAAAAGTCAAACCAAACGGTGAAAAACTCTGGCGCCGTGTCGTTCCATCTCCAGAACCTTATACTATAATTGAAGCTGAAAGTATCAAAGCTTTGATCGAAGCACGTGCTATCGTTATTGCTTCGGGTGGCGGTGGAATTCCTGTGATGAAAAAAGATGATGACTCGCTATCCGGTTTGGAAGCTGTAATCGATAAAGATAAAGCTGGCAATAAATTAGCTCAAGAAGTAAATGCCGATATTTTTCTGGTGCTTACTGATGTGGAAAATGCCTGCATCAATTTTGGCAAACCAGATGAAAAAGCTTTGCAAAAGATCAGCGTGGCTGAAGCAGAAGAATATCTCGCGGCAGGACATTTTTTGGCCGGAAGTATGGGACCGAAAGTTACAGCTGCTATTCGTTTCGTGAAAGCTGGTGGAGAAAAAGCGATCATCACTTCCTTACAAAAAGCTGCTGATGCTCTTGAGGGTAAGGCTGGCACGATTATCGAAAAATAACCATTTTCAGGAGCAAAAAATGAATAAAGCAAAAATTCTCAAAAACACGATCCAAAGATGTCGTGAAAAGAATATCATTATTCCAACTTACGAACAAATGCGCAATCCCGAGCTTATTCCCGAGAAAATCAAAGCAGAATTAGAAAATATTGGATTGTGGGAATTAAATTCACTGAATCTCTTTCGATTGACCTGGAAAAACGAACCAGTGGAAAAAGGTGGAAAATTTCAAGGTGTGAATTATCTGGAGCTTCCTTCCGAATTGACAGGAGTTCCGGCGCGTATTATCATTCTAATTGGAAAATTCTTCCCGACAGGTTCTCATAAAGTGGGAGCAACTTTTGGTCCTTTGGTGGAAAAACTTGTGCATGGTGAATTTGATCCAACCACGCAAAAAGCACTCTGGCCTTCCACAGGAAATTATTGTCGCGGCGGCGCTTACGATTCCTACCTTTTGGGCTGTCAATCCATCGCAGTGCTTCCCGAAGAAATGAGTCAGGAAAGATTTGACTGGCTGCACAAAGTTGGTGCGGAAGTCATCGCCACGCCTGGCAGCGAAAGTAACGTCAAAGAAATCTATGATAAAGCCAAGGAATTGATGGCAGAACGGGGCGACAAAATCGTGAATCTAAATCAGTTCAGCGAGATCGGAAATGCAGTTTGGCATTATGCTGTAACCGGCCCTGCCATGGAAGAAGTCTTTCTTCAAGAAAAACGAGAAAATGACAAATTTAGTGCATTATTTCTGACGCAAGGTTCGGCAGGAACTCTGGGTTGTGCTGATTATCTACGAACAAAATTTCCATCTTACAAAGTTGCAGCTGGTGAAGCTTTGCAATGTCCAACTTTGCTTTATAATGGTTATGGTGCTCATCGCATCGAAGGAATTGGCGATAAGCATGTGCCCTGGATCATGAACATCAAAAATATGGATATGGTCATTGATATTGATGACCAACCGAATATTGACATAATGCGTCTTTTCAATGAAGAAGCCGGTCATTCCTACTTGAAAAAGAAAAATGTTCCTTCTGAACTGATCAAGCAACTACATCTTTTTGGAATCTCTTCAATTGCCAATATTATGGGTGCGATCAAAATGGCGAAATATTATGAAATGAAAGATAACGATGTGATCTTCACCGTTGCTACCGATTCGATGGAAATGTATCAGTCGCGTGTTCTTCAAGAGCGTGAAAAGCATGGTGAATTCACAGAAAAAGATGCTGCGATCGCCTTTGAAAAAGCTTTGCGAGGATTAAGCTTGGATTATATGTTGGAAATGAACTATTATGACAAAAAGCGGATGCACAATCTCAAATATTTCACCTGGATAGAACAGCAGGGAAAAACGATCCAAGAACTGAATGAGCAATGGTATAATGAAGATTATTGGACTTCTCAATTCAATAAAGTGAATGAATGGGATGAAAAGATCAGAGAATTTAACGAACGCACAGGATTATTGAAAAAATATGAGTAGTTCGGAAAAATTTTATTTCCAGTGTTCAGATTGTGGAAAAAAATATCGGGCAGAAGAAGTGCAATATCTCTGCCCGAATTGTGCAAAAGAAAACACATCCCAGCTCCCGCCAAAAGGTGTTTTACAAACGTTCTATGATTATGAAAGAATCAAACAGAAATTTCCTTCATCGCTGTTTTCCCAGCTTCGAAAAAAAGATTTTCTGGAAATTTTACCGATTCATTCTGCTGCCAGTTTATCCTTCCTGAAAGTTGGAAACACACCCTTTTACGAAATACCAGATGATAAAAGCGACAACATTTTTGGTAAAGGAAAATTCTTTCTCAAAGATGATTCGCAAAATCCCACCTTTTCTTACAAAGATCGTGCTTCCAATCTCGTTTCAGCTTTTGCAAAGGAAAATGGCTGGAACACGATCGTGGCAGCATCGACTGGAAATGCGGGTTCTTCTTTAGCTGGAATATGTGCAGCACAAGGTCAAAAAGCGATCATCTTCGTGCCCGCTTCTGCGCCCAAAGCAAAATTGATGCAAATGCTGATGTATGGAGCGCAAGTAATTCCGGTTCAAGGAAACTATGATGATGCCTTTGAAATGAGTATCGCCGCTTCCAGAAAATTTGGTTGGTATAATCGAAATACTGCATATAATCCACTGACGATCGAAGGAAAAAAATCTGTGAGTTGGGAAATTTTTGAGCAACTGGGAAAAAATGTTCCTGATCGCATTTTTGTTCCTGTTGGTGATGGTTGCATCATCTCTGGAGTTTTCAAAGGATTTGAAGATCTTATGAAATTAGGAATCATTCAGAATATGCCCACAATCGTTGCAGTCCAATCAGAAAAAAGCGATAACCTGATCCGAAATCTGAAAGACGAAAAATTCGTTTCTCAACCCAGCAAAACAATCGCTGATTCGATCTCTGTTGATGTACCGCGCAATTTTCGTTTGACAAAAAAATATCTGCAAAGTTATCAAGGAAAATGGATTACGGTTTCTGATGAAGATATTTTAAAAGCGTCCCGAATTTTGAGTGAAAATAGTGGAATATTTGCAGAACCAGCTGCGGCAGCTTCCTTTGCTGGAGCACTTGCTTTCAGTAAAAATGAAAAATTTGATGCACAATCTCGAAATGTCATTTTACTTACGGGAAGTGGTTTGAAAGACGTCGAAACCATTTCTAAAATCTGCAATTTGCCCGCTCCCATCTCCGATATTTCTGAATTGCAAAAGAGGAAATTATGAGTTCAGTTAGAAAGATCGATGCGATAGGAAAATTAGACGGTTCTCGTCAGTTTTTGGATGATTATTCCTATCCCGACATGCTACATGGCTATATCTATTATTCCCAAAAAGATCACGCTATTATAAAGAGCATCAGTTTCCCAAAAAATTTTGATTTTTCTCAATTCGTGATCGTTTTTGCCAAAGATATTCCGGGAAAAAATATCGTTCCCGAACCAGAACAAGATCAGCTTTTTCTGGCAGTCTATGAAGCAACTTATTATGGACAGCCGATCATGGGAATTGCTCATAAAGATAAAAATATCCTGCAGCAATTTGTGAAAGGAATAAAAGTCGAATATGATGAATTGAAGGCGACCACGGATATCAAAGAATGTTTGGAGAACGAAAAAAATCATTTTGGTAGAGAATTGACGATTGATCACCATCAGGAAAGTGAAATTGCTCCAGATTGGATCAGACAAAAACACGTGTATTACACACCACACCAAGAACAAGCCTATCTCGAACCGCAAGGAATGATCGCAAAATATGATCCTGAAACAAAAAGTATGTTCATCAAAGGAACATGCCAATGTCCCTATTTTGTAAAGGACGCTGTCGAAACGATCTTGGGCAAAACTGTGCAGGAAGTTGTCGTGGAAACTTCGGAAGGAATCGGCGGAGCTTTTGGCGGAAAAGAAGATTTTCCTAACGTGATCGCGGGAATAACAGCTCTTCTATCCTTCAAATCGGGGAAAGCGGTCAAAATTGTTCTCGATCGCTCTGATGATATTCAGATCACGACAAAGCGTCATCCAGCCCGCATCGAGATCGAAACATTCACCGATCCTGAAACGAAAGAGATCAAGAAATTGGATATCGATTATCGTTTGGATGCTGGTGCTTTTCAGACGCTTTCGCCAGTCGTTCTATCGCGCGGTGTGCTTCATTCTTATGGCGGCTATAATATTCCTGATGTTTTTGTGCAGGGAAGACTTATGCACAGCAATACTCCGCCTAATGGTGCCTTTCGAGGATTTGGAGCTCCGCAGGCTTTTTCTGCTATTGAAGCTCATATTGACCGCATCGCCCACAAAATGAATCAAGATCCCTACCAATTTCGAAAAAATAATTTACTTCGTAAAGGTGATGAATTTCCCACAACGCAAAAAATCACAGAAGATCATCTTTTTGACTGTCTTGAAAGAGCTGTGGAAATTTCATCTTATCAGGACAAATTGAAAGATTTTGCTTTCTGGAATAAAAAGCACGATAACAAAAAAGGTATTGGTATTGCAATTGGTTATCACGGTGGAGGTTATACAGGAAATGGTGAAAAAATCCTGAATTCTGAGATCAAAATCGTTATCGAAAAAGATGCAACAGTAAAAATTTATGTTATTAATACAGATATGGGACAAGGTGCTCATACGACTCTGGCACAAATGTTCGCCGAAGCGATCGGTCATCCTTTCAGCAAAACAATTGTGCAGATTCCAAACACGAAAAAATCGCCAGACAGCGGACCAACAGTTGCATCCCGTACGATTTATATCATTGGAAATCTTCTGAAAAAAACAGCATTAGCTCTAAAAAAAGAAATCGGATTTTCCAGTCTGGAAAAATACGTTAAAGAAAATCCTGCAGAATTTCCAAAAGAGATCCATAATCATTTTAAACAAGATCCAATGGTCATTTTTGACGAAGAAACTTATCAGGGAATTGCTTACAAAGATTATTCATGGGGCGTTTGTATCACAGAGATCTTTTTTCACGCAGAAACCTATCAGATCGAATTGATCAAAAGCTGGAACGTTTTCGATGTGGGACGCGTGGTAAATGAAAAAATCGCAGTTGGACAAGCAGAGGGCGGTATTTTGCAAGGTTTGGGTTACGGCACGACAGAATTCTTTTATAAACCCGGTTTTGGCCGAATGCACGGCTTTACTGATTATGCGATGCCCACAACTCTCGATCTGCCTGAGATGATCGTGGAATTTATCCACACGGATGAAACGCTGGCAAAAGGTCTTGGAGAAATTCCCATGAATTTTCCAGCCGCTTCTGTGCGTAATGCTTTCCATAATGCCACGGGTATTTTCATCGATGAATATCCGCTTACACCTGAAAATGTTTTTAAGAATCTAAAATCTACTGATTGACACGGATGAAATTAGATCAAGAAACTAAGATAATCGTCAGAAAAAATTTGTGAAAGTTTCTGGCAGGAAAAGAGGACCAAATGAAAATAAATATGAAAATTAATAATAAACCTGTCACGATTGACGTCGATCCGATGAAACGCTTACTCGACATTTTGCGGGAAGACCTTCATTTGACAGGAGCAAAAGAATCCTGCGGTGAAGGTGAATGCGGCTCTTGCACAATACTTTTGGATGGAAATCCAGTCACCAGCTGTATTTTGAATGCAATTCACGCAGAAAACAGAGAAATCCTCACCGTCGAAGGAATCGCACAAACAAAAGCTGGAAAACTCTTGATCGACTGTTTTGATGAAACAAACGCTGTGCAATGCGGTTTTTGTTTTCCTGGATTCATGGTATCATCCTATCATTATTTGATGTATGACGGTGAACCAAATCTGGATAAGATTAAACATGCGCTTGCTGGAAATATCTGCCGTTGCACAGGTTACCAAAAGATATTCCGCTCCTTATATCTTGCCTGTGAAAGATGGCAAAAGAGGTGATCATGAAATTTTTGAAACCAAATAATTTGACCGAACTTTTTTCTTCCTTACCAGAAATTTCCGGAAAAAAATATTTTCTTGCTGGTGGAACGGACATCAATGTGCAGATTAAAAATGGTTTGATCCCTGAAGGAACAATCATTTACATCAATCATTTACCAGAATTGAACGGGATACGACAGGATGAAAATGAAATATTTATCGGTGCTCTCACCACTTATCGTGAATTACTAAATTCGAATATTATCAAAAAACATCTCCCATTTTTAATTCATTCACTCAAAAATTTTGCTTCTCCCCTACTCACGACAATGTCAACTCTCGGTGGTAATATTGCAAATGGTTCACCCACAAATGATGTTTCTCCACCTCTTCTTGTTCTGGAAGCCGAATTAGAACTTATTTCACAAAATGACTCACGCCGAATACCCTTCCAGGATTTCTATCTGGGATACAAAAAATTTGCCTTGAAAGAAAACGAATTGATCAAAGGTATTTGGATCAAACAAAATGCAGCGAAAGGCTATCAAACTTTTTATAAGAAAGTTGGATCACGCAAAACACTGACCATTGCAAAAGTTTCAGTAGCTGGCTTGAAAAGGATTGATCACGGGCAGATCACCAAGATAAAAATTGCTGTGGGAAGTTTGAATGAATATCCGCGACGTCTCTTTCAATTGGAGAATTTTTTGATCGGAAAAGATCTGGATACGCTTCTCGAATATGACATTTCTGAAATTTTAAAAAAAGAGATCACACCAATTTCCGATCTACGCTCCGAAAAAGAATATCGTTTTCAAGTTTGTCTAAATCTGATCACAAAATTCTTGAGTCTTAATTTTGTAGGATGATAAAGTTCATAAAACAACAATATCAAGAGTGATATAAAAAACTGATTATTAAAATATTTTGTGCAGATAAAAAGATAAATCCTGCCACGAAATTATTTTACTCAAAAAATCCAATGTTATCATTGACATTATAACTTATTTAAAATAAATAACTTCCGCATAAAAAGGAGTGTCTATGAATAAAAAAATTGTTTACTTCAAAGTTATTGCAACACTATTTTTCTTAGTTGCTATAACCCTTCAAGCTCAGCAAACTGGTGAGACTGAAAATGATTTGTATCAAGAGTATATGACCTTGAATCAGCAGCTACAGACCACTCAGAGTGCAGCTTTGGAAGATCCCGAAATTGCAAAATTGTCTGACGAATTTTATAGTTTATTAGATGATAAAATGTGTGAAATTGATCCTGCTGCTGAAGACTTGATACAGCAAAGAGAAGAAATTGTCGAAGATTACGAAAATGCTCAGGAAAATAATGATCAGGAAAAGTTACAAAAACTACAGCAAGATTATCAGAAAGTAAATTCAGAAATTGAGAATGTTCAGCAACAAGCTCTTCAAGATGAAAAAATTCAACAAAAACAACAAAAGATGGAAACGTCTGTCATAGAAAAAATGATCGAGATCGAACCAAAAACAGAAGAAAGAATAGATAGGCTTCAAGAAGTTCAAAGACAACTTCAAGAGCAGTCATCGCAAAAAAAATAACTGATAATTTTCAGCAATGTTTCAAGCAGTGGTTGAGAAACTACTGCTTTTTTATTTTGGATAAGAATGCAAAAAATTGTTTAAAACGGCACAAATCAAACTTTTATTCTTAGATGATCCCTACATTTTTTCCTATTGCTTCAAATTTTTCCAGAGCTTCATCGAGCTGTTTTCTGGTGTGAGTTGCCATAAAACTGGTGCGGATCAATGTGTCATTTGGTGGAACAGCAGGCGGAACGACCGGATTGATAAAAACACCTTTTTCATCCAACTGTTTCCACATTTTGAAAGAATTCATCATATCACCGACATGCAAAGGAATGACAGGTGTGTTGGAATTTCCAATATCAAAACCCATTGCTCTAAAATTCTTTGCCATATAATTTGTGTTTTCCCAAAGTCGATCAATTCTTTCTGGTTCTTCCTGCATGATCTTCATCGCTTCCAGCACACTGGCAGCGGAAGCTGGAGGTAAAGAAGCACTAAAGATCAAAGGACGTGCATGATGCTTGAGATAATGGATCACATCTTTATCAGCAGCAATAAAGCCGCCAACTGAAGCCAAGGATTTGCTGAAAGTTCCCATGATCAGGTCAACATCATCGGTGCATCCCAAATGCATTGCGGCGCCAGCTCCTGTTTTGTGTAAAACCCCGATCGAATGCGCTTCATCAACCATCACTTTTGCATTGTGGGAATGAGCGATTTTGCATATTTCTGGAATATTGGCAATATCACCTTCCATGCTAAAAATCCCATCAACAACAATTAATGCATTTTCACCTTTAACTTTTTTTTCCAAAACTGTTTTCAAATGTTTCATATTGTTATGATTGAAACGCACCATTTTTCCTGCTGAAAGTATGCAGCCATCCAAAATCGAAGCATGATCATATTTATCTGTTACGATGAATTCACCTTTTTCGACAAACGTTGAAATTGCTCCCAGATTTGCCATATAGCCAGCAGCAAAAGCAAGAGAAGCTTCTTTTCCAACTAAATGAGCCAATTCCTCTTCCAATTTTAGATGAATGTCCAAAGTGCCGTTCAAGAAACGCGAGCCAGCACAACCAGTTCCATATTTCTTTGTTGCCTCTCGCGCTGCCTCGATCACGCGTGGATGGTTAGTGAGTCCCAGATAACTATTCGAACCCATCATCAACATTTTTTTTCCATTACACATTACTTCAGTATCTTGTTCAGAATTTATCACTCTAAAATATGGATAGTGTCCTAACGCCATTACTTCTTTGGCAGCTGTAAATTTTTTTATTTTGTCAAATAGACTCATACTAACCTCATTAAATAATTTGAGCCAACAAATTGTGACGTTAACTTGTGTCAATGAAATTAAATTTTTGGTAAACATAAAATAAATCGTAAATCATTTTTTTATTGACACAAAAATATAGTGATCCTGATGGAATCAATGTTGCATAAAAATATCTAAAAAAAGGATTTTATCATGAAAAAATTGTTAATTTTTCTATTATTGTTCGCAAGCGTTTGTGCTTTTACCGAAGATCAAAAAGTGATACCGCAGGAAATTCAAGAGAATCCCCTTTCCAGTCATTTCCTCAGTCTGGAAGAATTTTTCCTCAATTTTGATTATGAACGAGATTTCACACCAACCGATCCACCAACTGGCGATGTGCGGCAAACTTCCGAATTTGAACAAATGGAAGGCGTTCTAGTGGTTTATCCTCTCGGTGTTCCCTACAATTTGATCGCCGAAATTTCTGAAGATACAAAAGTTTATACTATCGTTGCCAGTTATCAACAGAGTCAATGTGAAAATAATTATCAGAATAATGGCGTCAATCTGGCAAACTGTGAATTCATCAATGCCAGTACAAATTCTTATTGGGTAAGAGATTTCGGTCCCTGGTTCATTGCCGAAGATGACCAGATCGCGATCGTTGATTTTCCCTATAATCGTCCGCGTCCCTTTGATGATGAAATACCGATCGAAGTAGCAAATTATCTGGGAATTGATCTTTATGGAATGGACATCGAACATACAGGTGGAAATTATATGTGTGATGGAAATTATGTCGGAGCATCGACCGATCTCGTTTATGATGAAAATCCAAGTCTCACTCCTGCACAAATCGAGCAATTAGTTCTGGATTTTCTGGGAATTCAGGAATATCATGTAACTCTCGATCCGCTCGATGATTATATAAAACACATCGATTGCTGGGGAAAATTCCTTGATGTGGACAAAGTATTGATCGGAGAAGTTCCCGAAACCGATTATCGTTATGAAGATTTTGAAGCTGTCGCCGATTATTTCGTCGCTCAAACTTCTGCTTGGGGCAATAATTATCAAGTCTATCGCGTTTACACACCAGGTGGAAATCCTGCCACTCCCTACACAAATTCTCTGATCGTCAATAACAAAGTTTTTGTTCCACAAACGGGCAGTCAATGGGATGATGAAGCATTGCAAACCTACGAGCAAGCGATGCCTGGCTATGAGATCTTTGGAATATATTCTACCGGCTGGTTGAATACGGATGCTTTGCATTGTCGAACCCGCGGAGTTGCTGATCGAAATATGCTTTACGTCGAGCATCAACCGCTTTGGGGCAATCAGGAATATCGCACGGAATTTGAGATCATGGCAAAAATCATTCCTTTCAGCGACGAAGCTCTTATCATGGATTCACTACAAGTCATTTATCAAATCGATGATGGAAATTTCATCGCTGTTCAAATGACTGATAACGGCAATGACACTTATTCCGGGATCATTCCAGCTCAACCGATCGGAACAGAAGTGAGCTATTTTATCCATGCTGCAGATGAATCCGGAAAAAATGTTTTCCATCCATTCATTGGCGCTGCCGATCCTCATCAATTTACAGTGATAACCGGACCCACTCCCGCTGAACTTGTTCTCGATCCTGCCTTTTTTGAATTGGAAATGAGCGTTGATGAGACTCTCACTGAAGAATTGCAAATGAAAAATATTGGTGAAACAACACTGACTTTCGATCTGGAATTGAGCGAACCTGTGAATTGGCTGGAACTTGATCTCTTTTCAGGCGAAATTGCTGGCGGAGATTCGCTTCTCATCCAGTTAACTTTTGACACAAATGCAATTATTGCAGGCGATTATGAATGTGATATCATCATTTCTGACGATCGGGAAGAAACACTCGTTCCTGTTTTGTTATCAGTAATTGGCACTGAAACTGAAGAATTTTTGAAAGCAGAAAAAAATGGTTTGATCGGAATTTATCCCAATCCTTTTAATCCAACAACGCAGATCAAATTTTCTCTACAAAAAGATGCAGATATCACGTTACAGGTTTTCAATGTGAAAGGACAACTCGTGAAAACTCTGTTCAACGGCAAAAAAACTGCAGGTTTTTATTCTATCGTTTGGGATGGAAATAGTAATAACGGTGAAAGTCTGAGTAGCGGGATCTATTTTTCGATGCTGAAGATCGACAACGAAATTTTCAATACGAAAAAGATGATAATGTTGAAATAACCTGAAATAGCTGGAGCTTGGAAACAAGTTTTTTCTAAAAAATGAAAATAATTCGTGATAAAGATATTAGTAATGATGAAAAAAAAGAATTTCATCAATCCTTTCAAGCATACAATGAATCTTATGTTGGAAAAGAGAAAACAATTCCCCTCAATTACTGTATCCACAAAGATGGAAAACTGGTTGCAGCAGTATTGGCGAATATTTTCTGGGATTGGGTAAATATCGAAACAATTTTTCCGATAGATGATGCTTATGATAACTTAAATAAGATTTTATACCGTTTGGAAAATGATGCCCTAGAGCTTGATATCAAAAATATTGCTGTGCGATCCATATTGCCTGAAGAACAATTATTTTTGCAAAATTATGGTTTTCAGGTGAATGGTGTTTTGAATGATCGTCCACCAAATTTTAATTGTCAATATCTGATAAAAACAGCAGAAACTAAAAAGATTGAGAAAACAATCAAGATTATTCATCCCACAAGTGAAGAGAGCGACAGGATCAAAAAACAAAAAAGTGATCTTATGGATAAAAAATTAGGGAAATATCCTTTCGATTCTTTTTATATCTTTGCCAAAGAAAAAGAATGTTTACTTGGTGGTATAACTGGTTACATTGGCTGGGATTATCTTTATATCGGCGTTTTGTGGGTTTCAGCAAAATACCGTAGAAAAGGCTTAGGAAAAAAATTGTTGATCGAAGCAGAGAACTTTGCTCTTTCCCAGAATATCAAAAATGCTTTTTTGGGAACAACAGATTTTCAGGCAAAGGATTTTTACCTGAAACAAGGATATGAGATATTCGCTGTTCGAAAAAACTTCCCGCTAAATTACAGAAATTATTCTATGAAGAAGAATTTAGAAAATTATTATGTTTGAAATCAGTTTTTCGAAAATTATCAGATTTTAGAAATATTCATTTGTGACTGATCTTTTACAATCAACAGTAAAGATATATGAGTTCTGCGAAATAAAAAAAAGGAGGTCATTCTGAGGAATCTTTCATCTTTACTCACGAAAATCTCGTGCTTTTCTTTCTTATTCTTCTCGAATTTTAAAAACAAAGAAGTTAAGCTGAAAGATTTTCATTAGATTCTTCCTGAGAAATATTGCGAGACACGTCCAGCCTTCGTTTCAATTTGGTAAGGCAAGCAGAATGACAAATATATTTAATTATGCAGAAGTTTTTAAATCAGAGAAAATTTAGGAGGAAATAATGAAAGAAATGTTACCAAAAATTTATGAATTGATTTCTGCTTTTGGAATGAAATTTATTGCCGCTTTATTTATCTTGATCATTGGAAAGATCA
Organism: Candidatus Cloacimonadota bacterium; assembly: GCA_018400535.1. Lineage (GTDB taxonomy): Bacteria > Cloacimonadota > Cloacimonadia > Cloacimonadales > TCS61 > TCS61. The sequence goes on along the minus strand of JAGYMQ010000002.1, from coordinate 15,202 downwards.
TTGCTTCCAGCATAAAGAAAATTCTTCTTAATATGCTGAAAAAAAAGAATGTTGATTCCAGCATTTCCAGTTTTGTTGCTTCACTCACTTATGGTGCTTTGTGGATCTTTGTCATTTTGGCTGCTCTATCTCAGCTGGGAATTCAGACAACCTCATTCATGGCAGTGATCGGAGCTGCTGGTTTGGCTATCGGTTTAGCTTTGCAGGGCTCACTTTCCAATTTTGCTGCTGGATTTTTGATCATTCTTTTTCGACCTTTCAAAGTAGGAGATTATGTAAATGCGGGAGGTCAATCTGGATCTATCAGCAAGATCACTATCTTCACCACCGAATTTCATTCCGTGGATAATAAAAAGATAGTAGTGCCAAATTCTAAGATAATGAATGATAATATAATCAATTATTCTGCAGAAGATACTCGTCGAGTTGATCTTTCCTTCGGTGTTGGCTATGAATCAGATGTCAAAAAAGTTCACAGTATCATTGATTCTGTCATTGCAAAACATGACCTTATTTTAAAAGAACCACCACCTTTTGTCAGATTGGGAAAACTCAATGACAGTTCTTTAGATTTTACGGTGCGCGTTTGGGTAAAAACTGCAGATTATTGGACAGTTTATTTTGACCTGATCGAAACAGTAAAAGAAGAATTTGACAAACATAAGATCAATATTCCTTTTCCACAAATGGACGTTCATATCAAAAATAGATAGTTAATAGTAGGAGGAATTATGCATTTACCAAAAATACAAGATGCTGATCTGCAAGAAAAGGTCGTATTAATTCGCGTTGATCATAACGTTGTAAAAAAGGGAAAGATCAAAGACCCATATCGCATCGATGCTTCAATCCCAACCATCGAATACGTTTTGGAAAATGGTGGAAAACCAATTTTGATGAGCCATGTGGGCAGACCGCGAGATAAAAAAACTAAAGAAATAACCGTTTCAGAAGAAACTTCGGTGATGCCGATCGTCGATTATCTAAAGTCAGAATTCAAATTGAATTTCAAGATCGCCTTCGATGACCAACCCGATCTAAACAGAAATAATTATCTGGATGAATTGCAAGCTGGCAAAATTGATGGACTGTATCTTCCAAACACACGGTGGTTTCCAGGTGAAGAAGCAAAAAATTCGGCAAAAGAAAAATTTTCCAGAGCGCTATCTGATCTTGCTGATATATTTGTTAATGATGCTTTTGGTTCGTGGCAACCGCACGCCTCGACCGTTGGTCCAACTACGTTTCTACCATCTTATGCGGGATTATTGATGCAAAAAGAAATCTCCAATTTGGAAAGAGTGCTTTCTCCAAAAAGACCTTTTCTGGCAGTTGTCGCCGGCTCAAAATTTGATACAAAGATTGAACCATTGAACGCTCTTTTGAAAAAGGTTGATCATCTAATAATCGGTGGCGTGATCTATAATGCCTATCTTTGTGCAAAATATGGAATAGAGATCAATGGCATCAGTGAAGAAGATGTGACAGCAGCGAGAAAATTTCTCGACCTTTCCAAGCCTTTTTCCAACAAGATCATCGAGCTGCCTTTTATAGTCGAATCAAAAAACCTGGAAGATAAAATAGAAGGAAAATATCGAATAATTCCAGTGAAAGAATTGAAAACAAAAAAAAAGCTGGATTTTGTGCTGGATGCTGCTCCCGAATCATTTCAAGAAAAAGTTGTTCGTTCTGCTTTCCTGAAGACTGAAACAATTTTTGTGAATGCCGTGATGGGACTCACGCCACAATTTTCTGACGGAACAATTGCTTTGAACAGTTTGATCTCGGAAAATGAACAAGCTGCAAAATTTTTCGGTGGCGGAGATACTTTGCAAGAATTTAAAACTTTACTTCCCGATCTTTATACTCAAGCCCTGAAAAATGAAAAATACTATTTCTTTACCGGCGGTGGAACAATCCTGAAAGCGATCAAAGAAGATTCTCCTTACGGTTTGGAACCTGTCAAAGCACTTCTCAAAGATGAATGAATTCACCAATAAAGCAATCGAGATTATCCGGCAGATTCCCAAAGGAAAAGTTGCAACTTATGGACAGATCGCCAAATTAGCAGGAAATCCACGCTCTGCTAGAAGAATATCCCACATTCTTCATCAATATTCCAGCAAATTCAAATTGCCCTGGCATCGCGTCTTGAACGCAAAAGGCGAGATATCTTTGCAAGTAGGGACAGGACTGGAAGAACAAAAAGCAATGCTGGAAAAAGAAAAAGTGAAATTCCAAAAAGATAGAATAGATTTAAATGAATATTTATGGCAAATTTAAGTTCGATATAAATGTTTCTGTTAGATATTTATCCTGAAAGTCTTACTGTTAGCTTTCGCCAAAGATTGAATCGTTTTGTGGGAGAATTTCAATATCGAGATTCCATCGTGAAAGCATATCTGCCGAATACAGGCAGAATGGCTGAATTTTTGATTCCTGACCGAGAATTTTTTCTGATCAAAAAGCCAACTCCCAAATTCGATTATCGCTTGATCGCCACGAGATACCAAAATTCTTTTGTGTTTTTGGATACTTCCCAAATGAATTTTATTTTCAAACAGCTTCTTCAACACCAAAAAATTCTGCAATTCCAGAAATTACAAAAAATCAAACAAGAAGTGAATTATGCTGATTCTCGCTTTGATATCGAGCTCATCAAACAAGATGGGAAAAAAGTTGTCATCGAGCTAAAATCATGCACATTGTGTCATAATGGTGTCGCAATGTTCCCAGATGCGATTACAAAGCGGGGGAAAAAACATATAATCGGACTTTCAAAACTGGTCGAAAAAAGAATTGAGGCTCATCTTTACTTTCTTGTTTTAAATGGAAATTGCACAAGTTTCGTTCCCAATTTACACACCGATCCTGCTTATGCTGAAGAATTTCAATCACATAAAAATATTCATTATCACGCTTTGAAAATTCCCTTTGCCACTCCGCATCAATTTGATCTGGATGAAGTCACAGAAATTCCGATCCGCGATAATCTGCTATCTGATAATCTTCAAGATAAAGGCAGCTACATTCTGTTATTGAAGAATCCACGAAAATTTTCCAGTAAAATTCGACAATTGGGAATGCGAAATTTTCCAGCAGGATTCTATATTTATGTTGGTTCTGCTTTGAATGGTTTATCGATGCGATTGCAGCGGCATAAACGCAAGAACAAGAAAAAACATTGGCACATTGATCACATTTTTCCGAAAAGGTTGAAACTACACAAAGAGATTAGTTTCCGGCGTAAAGATCGAATAGAAGAAGCTTTGGCAAATGATTTCTCTCAAATTTCAGAAGATGAGATCGCTGGTTTCGGCGCTTCTGATTCCAGAATGAAATCACATCTTTTTTATTTTGCAAATGATCCTTATCATAAACAAAATTTTTGGAATATCATTCTAAAATATCAGACATTTACTGAAAATTGAAATTTGAGCCCTGACAGGAAAGCGATCAATCCGATTATAAAAAGCAAGATCAAGGTGAGGTCATGAAAGGAGCTTTCTTTGATCTTGTGTGAAAGAAAATTGCCCAGCACCACGCCTATCAACAATCCTGGCAGAAATCTCAAAGAAAGTTCAAATACTTCAGCAGTGAGCAATCCATTCCAATAAAACACGGGAATACTGAAAATATTCAAGATAAAAAAATAGATCGCTAAATTTCCACGGAAAGAATGTTTCCCCACTTTTTTATTTTTCAGGAAAATAATGATCGGTGGTCCGCTCATCGAGATACTGCCGCCCAAAATGCCGCTGAAGATACCAGAAATTGCCATCGCCAGATTATCATTTTTCAATTTGATCTGATAGCCTTTGAAAGAAAAAATACTGAACCCGATGATGACAGCTCCGATAAAAGCTTTCAGGATATTTTCATTGAGATTCACTAAAATGTGAACTCCAATGGGCATCGCCAGAATTCCGCAGAAAAACAACATCAGATTTTCTTTCCAGCGTAATTCCTTGTATGACGATCGCAAAACGACCAGATTGATGATCATCGAATATAAAAGCAGGATCGGGACGATCAGCCTTGGTGAAAGGAAAAGAGTCAGAAGCGGTAGGGCCAAAATGGAAAAACCAAAACCGCTCAATCCTTGCAAAGCAGCTGCGAAAAAAAAGATCGCAATTCCAATGAAATAAAAATCCATCGTTGGCAAATTTTTTTTTATCAGTTCATTTAATCAATTTTTTTATCGTTTCGGAACAAAGTTGCGCGGAACGCTTTTCGCTTTCACTTTCCACATAAACTCTGATGATCGGCTCTGTGCCGCTTTTACGAATGTGTATCCAAAAATTATCGCCCAAAACTTTGATGCCATCAGTTCTATCCAATTGGTATTCAGAAAATATCTCTGGAACTTTTTGCATAACAAGATCAAGTTTTTCTGGATCGATTTTTATCTTATCCTTAGCAAAATAATAATGGGGAATTTTTTGAACTAATTCTGATATTTTTTCTCCGCTTTCTGCCAAATATGCCAATATCAACGCCATCCCAGCTGGTGCATCTCGTGTGTAATGAACTTCCGGGCAGATCACGCCGCCATTTCCTTCGCCTCCGATCGGACTTTTCAGCTCCTGCATCTTCTTACCAACATTGATCTCACCCACTTTTGTGCGATGAACTCTCACACCAAATTCATGAGCAATATCTTCAGAAGCCATCGAAGATGACAAATTGGTGACAATATCTCCTTTTTGTTTGGATAGAATGAATTTTTCTGCTAATAACAAGGAAAATTCTTCGCCGATACATTTTCCCTTTTCATTGACGATCGCCAATCTATCCACATCTGGATCGGTCGCAAAACCGAGATCTGCAGAATATTTTTTAACCGTCTCTTCCAACTGACCCAAATTTTTTTTCAGCGGTTCAGGCGTATGAGCAAAATGGCCTGTTGGCTCGCTGTTAATTTCGATCACATCGCAACCCAATTCCCGCAGTAGTTTGGGTGAGATCAGACCACCAGCTCCATTCACCGAATCGACCACGACTTTGAACCTCTTTGCTTTGATCTGAGAAATTTCTAAATAACTTATCTGCAAAATTTTTTGGATGTGACGTTCAATCGCCTGTTCATCTTGTTCCAATTTCCCAACTTTCTGCCAGTCAACATAGGAAATTGGTTTGGAAAAAGAAGCAACAAAATCTTTTGCCTTTTCGGGAAAAAGGAACATTCCATTTTCACCAACGAATTTCATCGCATTCCATTGTGCTGGATTATGGGAAGCTGTGATAGATATCCCTCCCAAGGCATCACTTTCTTCCACCGCCAAAAGAACTGTGGGTGTTGCAACAATCCCGATATCGACAACATCACAGCCGACAGAAAGCAAACCAGCAGTGATCGCATTGAACATCGCTTTGCCTGTCGTGCGAGAATCTCGACCCACGATAATTTTTCCTCGTTTCGAAAAAATGCCAAAATGAGCTGCATATTTCAAAGCGATCTCTGGCGAAAGAGTTTCACCAAAAATTCCTCTGATACCTGAAACACTAACCATCAACTTACTCATAGAATATTCTCCTCAAATTTTTTTTATCTATCCTGAAAGTGATCGGGAAAAACAGCTTAATGCTGTTAAAATTCCTATATCCTTTGCTGTGCATAATTTTTGAAGGTAACGATCCTTGTAAAGTAAAGATAATTTTTCCAAGCTATCCAAGTTCGAACATTAATAATCTTTTGAATCATTATATAGAATTGTATCACAGATATACAAAGAATAGAATCAATATTAAATTCGTGATTTTTTCATTCTTGAGTATTGAAATCGGATTAGCAATTTTCAGATTGGGTTTTAAAAGACAGCTTCGAACTGGAGATGAAGCGTAACGCAATAAATCATGGAAAAACCCAAAGATGCATTTTTGAACAATTTGATAAAAAATTCAAAAATTTGGTTGACAGCATTTCTTGCATCTAATTTTTGAATTTGTGAATAAAAAATTAAATTCATAAAGGAGAATATATGGATCGTCAAAGCGAAATATTGAAAGCTGCTGAACACGCCTTTCTGAAATTTGGGCTGGAAAAGATCACGCTGGATGATATTGCGCAAGAATGTGGTATCAATAAAACAGCTCTTTATTATTATTTCAGAAGTAAAGAAGAAATTCTGGCGAAAATGATCCTGCTGAAAATGAATGAATTTGAAGAACAATTGCAAAATGCAGTCAAAAAGGCAGAGACAGTGCGTGAGAAATTACGAACTTATATGAGTTTGAAGATCAGTATGATGAAAGAAAATCTGCCCTTTTTCAAACTTTTCGAAAATGAAGGATTACCTGTCAAAGCAAAGAAATTTTTAGAAGAACACAGAAAACACCTGATGGAAACAGATTTTTCGCTGGTCAAAGGGATAATTGAGCAAGGAATTCAAAACAAAAAAGTATCCTACGAATTGAATGATTCTTTGGTTCTAATGATCCTGGGCGTCACTTATGGCAGTTTCATCGGCAGATTTCTGGAAGAAGCAAATTGGGATATCGATGAAATGATCGATACATCCATCGAAGTTATTTTCAATGGGATTGGATAAGAGGAGATTTTATGAAAAAATATTTAATTTTTGTGATCATTGTCTTTGTGCTCGGAAATTTATCGGCAGAAGTATCGCTTTCTCTTTCTCAAAGTGTGGAACTGGCGATCCAGAATAATAAAGAATTGCAAACAGCTCGTGAAGAAGTGGGAAAATACAAAGAAGAATATAAGAATGTGCGCGGAAATTTGCTTCCACAATTAAATTTTTCAGCCGGATATCAATATAAAAAAACACAATACCCTGATTCGGCTCTTCCAGAGGTCACACTTTTGAGCACAATGCTGGATACAACAGCAACGGCAAATGATCAAATGATCGCTGGCTACATCGATTCTGCTTTTGAGGGTCTCTATCCGAGTGCTGAAGAAAAAGAAAATTCTGCTTTCGGACAGCTGAAACTCGATCAGGTTATTTTTATGGGTGGAAAATTGATCAACGGCATCAATATTGCCAGCAAACTCTATCATCTGCAGGAAAAAAATTATTTTTTAACCGAGCAGAATATTATCTTCCAAACAAAAGACATGTATTATCAAACCAAACTGGCAGAAGAAGTTGTGGAAATCCAAAAAGATGCTTTGGAATTTGCCCGAAAATATCAGGAGCAAGTCTCTCATTTATTCGAGCAGGGTCTGGTCTCAGAATATGATCTTTTGCGAGCCGAATTGGAAGTGAAAAAACTCGAACCGCAATTGATGGAAGCAGAGAAAAATTTCGAGCTGGCAAAACAGAGTTTTATGGATCATTTAAATTTGCAAGAAGAGATCAAACTGACCGAAGAGATCGAGTTGCAAGCGATGGACAAGATAGAATTGGACAATGCTTTGAATGAAGCTCTTAATCAACGAATAGAATTGGAATTGTCCGATCTTAATGTCGCCGTGAATCATGTTCAGCTGCGTTATGAAAAAGGAAATTTTCTGCCAAATATTGGAATTTCTGCAGAATATAATTATTTTGGTCAAAATCAGAATCAGATCGAAAGCGAAGATTGGGGAAATTATTATCAGGTAGGAATTGGATTTTCTATGCCACTTTTCACCGGTTTTTCCAATTCAGCAAAGATCGCAAAAGCTCGTCATTCCTTGAAACAAGCAAAATTATCCGATCAAGATATGAAAGAAAAAATTCAACTGGAAGTGAGAAATTCATTTCGTCAATGGCAAACAAATCTAGAAAAAGTGAAAACACAAAGAGAGAATATCGAATTAGCTGAAAAAGGTATGACGATCGCCGAAGCAAGATACAATAATCAAGTTTCCAATCAATTGGAAGTTTTGGATGCACAATTGCAGCTCAAATCGGCACGTTTGAACTATCTGAATGCAGTTTATCAAGCGATGATTTCTTATGAGCAAATGAAAAAAGTTCTGGGAAGAGAATTATAGAGGAGAGATAATGAAAAAAAATATTTTGATGATATTGGTCGCAATGACGTTGATGACAGCTTGCGAAAAAAACAATGAGAAAACCGTTACGATGGAATCCATTCATAAAGAAGAAGGAATTCCAGTGAAAGTGAAAATTATAGAAAAAGAAGAATTTGTCAAAAGCTTGAATTTTTCGGCAAGATTATCCGGAAACAGGCAATCTGCTGCTTCTGCGATGATCGGTGGCAGGATCGAAAAGATCAATGTCGAAGTGGGAGATCTCGTCGAAAAAGACTCTATTTTAATGGAATTTCCTAAAGATGCACCAGCAGCCCAATTCAAGCAAGCAAAATCTGCTTTTGAACTGGCAAAAAAAACGTATGAACGAATGAAAAATCTTTATGAGATCGGCGGAATTTCCAAACAAGAACTCGATCAAACAAAAACACAATATGACGTGAGCGCAGCAAATTGGGATGCAGCTCAACAAATGCTGAAAGTCCGTGCTCCCATTTCTGGCTACGTTTCCAATATTTCCGTGCGCGAAACTGATGGCGTGCATGCTGAAACAGTTCTCGCCATAATTTCCCAAACTGAAAAAATGAAAGCACGTGTTTGGGTGACAGAAGACGAGATTTGTGAAATTCAAAAAGGAATGACAGCAAAAGCACTCTGGAAAGATGCAATTCTGCAGGGAAAGGTTGTGGAAGTAGCAATGTCGATGGATCGTACTCATAATGCATTTCCTGTTGATCTTATCTTTTCCAATCCAAAAAATCTATGTAAAAGTGGTGTGATCGCTGATATTCAGATCAGCACCTATGAAAATCCTGAAGCTTTCGTACTCGCTCGTAAAACAGTATTAGAAGATGATAAGGGAAAATTCGTTTACAAGGTAAATTCTTTGCAGGCAAAAAAGACTTACGTTCAAACCGGTGAACAAAATGGAAATATTGAGATCATTAATGGTTTACAGATTGGTGACAAGGTTATCGTGGAAGGTCTGAACCTGATCTCCGAAAAGGAAAAAGTGAAAATAATCAAATAATGAAAAATGAACAAAGAGGAAAATAGATGTTTTTAACTAAATTATCAATCAATAGACCGGTAATGATAACGATGATCATTTCTGTATTTATTGTTTTCGGAGTTCTTGCCTATTTTGGTCTATCATTGAATTTGATGCCAGAAGCCGATCTACCATTTATTACCGTTCAGACAATTTACCCGGGTGCTGGTCCACAAGAGACAGAAACGCAGATCACAAAAAAGATCGAAGATGCTGTATCAACGATCAGTAAAATAGATTACGTGGAATCTTATTCGATGGAAAATGTATCGATGGTGATTCTGGCTTTTGAACTTGATAAAGCTGTAGATGTGGCTTCACAGGAAGTGAAACAAAAAGTCGATGGAATTATGATGAACCTTCCTGCTGATGCGGAACAACCAACGATCGACAAATTTGATCCCAGCGCAATGCCGATCATGTCGCTTGTTTTTTCTGGAAATTTGGACAGCCGTGAACTCTTTGATTTTGCTGATAAACGCTTGAAAGACCTATTCTCACAAATTGAAGGTGTAGCAAAAGTTGATCTTACCGGCGGCGAAGAAAGAGAGATAAAAGTAGAATTGGATGATCGCGTTGTCTTTCAAAACATGATCTCGTTACCGCAGCTTTCACAAATTTTGGCAGCACAAAATCTCGATATGCCAGCAGGTCAATTTCAGCAAAATGAAGAAGAATATTCAGTCCGAATGAAAGGTGAATTACAGACTATTGAACAATTGAATGAGATCGATATTCCCACACCTTTTGGCGTGAAAAAGCTGCGTCAATTAGCAGAGGTAAAAGATACTTCAGCCAAAGTACGCAAACGTTCGATCTACTTTAATAACATAAACAATCTGAAACAGGAAAATGTCATCACGCTCAAGATCACCAAAACTTCAGAAGGAAATCCTGTGACGATCGCACAAGAGGTGAAAAAGAAACTACCGATGATCCGCAATGAATTACCGCGAGGAACTTCATTGGAGATCATCGAAGACGATTCACGGTTCATAAAAAGCTCTGTTCAAGACACTTTGAATAATGTGATACTGGGAATTATTTTTACCGGGATCGTTCTGCTTTTCTTTTTACACGATCTGCGCTCGACGCTTATCGTTGCCATCGCTATGCCCACTTCGATCATCTCAACTTTTCTCGCCATGCAGATCGCTGATTTCTCTATTAATATTTTATCCTTGATGGGTTTGTCCACTTCTGTCGGAATTCTGGTCACAAATTCCGTCGTGGTGCTGGAAAATATTTTCCGTCACAAAGAATTGGGACATGATCGACGCAATTCTGCCAGCATTGGAACTTCGGAAATTGCTGTTGCTGTAATCGCATCAACGCTCACGAACATAGTGGTTTTTGTTCCTCTGGCAATGATGCAGACGATCGCTGGACAATTTATCAAAGAATTTGCTCTCACCGTCGCTTTTGCTACGATCTTCTCGCTCTTGATATCTTTCACGATCACACCAATGATGGCTTCAATAATTTTGCCCGAAAAGAAAAAGAAACATCCTCTCGGTGACAAGATGGAAAATATGTTCCATAAATGGGAAAAAGCTTATCAAAGACATTTAACAGCAATTTTGAAAAATAAAGGCAGATCAATAGCTACGATCTCAATTGCTTTTTTAATGCTGATCCTGACCTTTATATTTGTCGCTCCGCAATTAGGCTTTGAATTTATGGCATCTATGGATCAAGGAAATATCAGAATCGATTTTGAATTACCAGAAGGTTATAATTTGCAACAAACAGCAGAAATGTATGAAGAAATCGAAAACCGTTTGAAAAAATATGATGAAATAAAACACTTTCTGGTTTCACTTGGTTCGGCGGGTTGGACGAACGAAGCTCCCAATCTCGCCCAGATAAGCGTGAAATTGGTCGATGTTGAAAAGAGAGAACGCTCCAGCGAAGAGATGGTTTCACTATTCATTCAAGAACTTGCCGATATTCCAAATGCAAAGTTTAAAGTGGCTATTTCAGGCTCTGTAGGGGGCGGAGATTCCGATCTGGAATTTTACCTGCAAGGACAAGAAATGTCCAAATTGAATCAAATTACTGACAAACTGCTGACAGAAAGCAAAGATATTCCAGGTTTATTAAATTTCGATAGCAGTTCCAGACCAGGCAAACCAGAGATTACTTTACTACCCAAAAGGGAAAAAATGTCGCAAATGAATGTCACGGTCTATGATCTGGCTCTGATCTTGCGAACTTCTGTGGAAGGACTTGTTTCCACGCAATATAAAGAAGCTGGAAATGAATATGATATTCGTCTCTCTCTTTCTGAAGAATCTGTCGATACTCCGCAAAAAATAAAAAATATTCCAATTATCACACAAAAAGGAGCTTTCCGCATTTCGCAGCTGGCTGACGTGCAATTCACAGAAGGTTCAACGATGATCGTTCATCGTGACAAATTCAAAACTATCAAATTTACCGGTGATGTTGCCGAAGGTTTTGTGCAAAGCGGCGTGATGAATTCCTTGATGCAAATCCAACAGCAAATTGACCTGCCTTCTGGCTACCAATTTAATTGGGGTGGGAGTAGTGAAATGATGCAGGAAAATAATCGCGAAATGGGAAAAGCCTTTCTCATTGCAATTTTACTCACATATATGCTCTTAGCTGCAATATTAGAAAGCTTTACCAAACCGATCTTGATCTTGTTGACTTTGCCACTGGCTATGATCGGCGTCATTCTATCGATTTTTATCACAGGCGGAACTCTCAATATGATCTCAATGATGGCGGTTATTATGCTGCTGGGAATCGTCGTGAATGCTGCCATTTTATTACTGGATTACACACAAATGTTACGCGAACAAGGAAAAACTACAAAAACTGCACTTATTGAAGCCTGCCCAACCAAATTCAAACCGATCATAATGAGCACAGTAGCCATCATTATGGGAATGTTGCCTTTAGCTCTCGGCGTGGGAAGTTCGGGAGTTGAGATCAGACAACCACTGGGAATCGTTAGCATCGGCGGTTTGATCGTTTCGACAGTTCTGACGCTGTTTGTCATTCCAGCTTTTTATTTTCTCACAACAAAAGAACATGTGAAAAAAGTGAAAGAAGTGTGAACGACCAATTTTCTCTATGTTATGACTTGACGGGTAGATTATCTATATTTCGTTGATTGCACGTTTCTTTGTCCAAAAAAACGTTTTCCGCAACTAAAGTTATGAGCTGATATAATTTATATTTAAACTTTCCGAAGCTTTCCCTGAAAAATTTTGCTTTTCAGATAAGATTCGGAAAGTTTTGCGTTACTGAACATTCTACAGTCGAGTTTTTGCTGTAAAGAAATTCACCGTAAAGAGAACAAAAATAACAAGATATTGCATCAGTCTTCTTTTCATTACGTCATCTTTTGATTTTTTGATACTTAAACCATTGAAATTATCAATTTGTTGTGGTCACTTTATCACTATTTCACAAGGTTAGTTTTGTTTTTACGATAATTCAGATATCGTTAAAAATAGTAATAGAAAAACAATGGTGGAGCATAGCGGGCTCGAACCGCTGACCTCTACACTGCCAGTGTAGCGCTCTCCCAACTGAGCTAATGCCCCAAAGTTTTGTGTGAAAATTTGAATATTAATAATTCCGTCAAGAAATTTTGCGGTGATCAAAAAATTATCGATAAATCACTTTACTCAAAATTTCCTTTTTTATATTTGGATAAATTTAAAACTGATTAATTCTGCAATTTGATACGATAATGAATTGGAGATGGAGGATCAATGAAGAAAGTGCTTCTCAGCTTTGGCTTGATTATGCTTGCAGTAATGCTTTTCTCTCAGGAAGAGCTGATCTTGGAAATCAATATTTCTGGCAATCAAAATATTGATAAAGAACTCATTTTGTCGCTCCTACCTTTCGAAGTAGGTGATGAATTAAATTATGAATATATTTCCAAAACGATCAAGAATCTATATCAACTCGGTGTTTTTGATGATGTGAAATTTTTTGCAGAGCCCTTGCCACAAGGAATAGCGATCAATATCGAAGTTCTGGAATATCCAATTATTAATTCTATCGAATTTTCAGGAAATAAAAAAATTAAAGATCACACTTTTGAAGATGATCTGGAAATGAAAGAAGGTAATTATTGGTCTCCTTTTTTGAAAGCTGAAACCACTCGAGCAATATCCGAAAAATACAAAGAAAAAGGCTATCATATGGCCGAAACTGAATTTATCACGAATTCCATTTCCGGGAATAAAATCGATCTTACCGTCAAAATCACAGAAAATTCGAAAGTTGTCATCAAAAAGATCAATATTCACGGCAATAAAAAAGTCCCTTCCAAAGACATCCTGAAAAAAATTAAAACAAAGAAAAAAAGTCTTTTTCGTTCAGGAAAATTTGAACAAGAAAAATTCATTGAAGATCTGGATAGAATTATCACCTACTACAATAAAAATGGATTCATCGATGCTAATATAATTAACTGGGGAAAAAAGGTCGTTGATGGAAATTTCATCATTGATATTTATGTTTTTGAAGGAAATGTTTACCATTTTGGGAAAATATTTGTGAAAGGTAACAAACGATTTACAGAAGATATTATCAAATCTCAATTCAAATTTAACAAGAACGAAATATTTGATCTGGAAAAATTTAACGAACAATTGGGTAAAGTATCATCAATGTATTATGAAGAAGGATATATCTATGCGAATTTTGAACATGAGTTACTGAAAACTGGTGATAAAATCGATATTGAATTGAATATCAGCGAGAATAATCGCGCTCAAGTCAGGAAAATCCACATTGCAGGAAATCGTAAAACAAAAGAAAAAATAATCAGACGTCAGCTAGTGATCTCACCAGGAAATTATTTTCAACAATCCAAATTGATGAAAAGCCAACAGAATATTTATAATCTAGGCTTCTTTGAGCCTGATATTTATGTGGATAATCCAAAGATCATCAACGATGATGGCGATATCGATCTCACAATCAATGTGAACGATAAAGTGAGCGGAACAGCGAACGGAGGTGTGGCTTTGAATAGTCAAGAAGGCTTGGTAGGTCAGCTTTCTGTGAGTCATAATAATCTTCTGGGAAATGCCTGGAAAGGTAGTTTTAAATGGGAATTTGGTGGACAAACACAAAATTTCACTTTGAGTTTCACAAATCCTTATTTTCGCGATACAAATACCCTGATCGGAACTGATATCTATCATACAAATCGTGAATGGGATATCTATGAAGTTTTCACGAACGGCGCTTCAATTCGGCTGGGAAGACCAATACCGTTTCTAAATTATTCTCGTTTGGTCTTGGGATATTCCCTCTATTCCAAAAAATATTCGATCCTGAATGGTGAAGAGGAACAAGCTTCTGAGACTTTAATCGAACTGGATGAGGAAGGCTGGCAGAATAACAGCTCAATGTCTTTGACTATTTCTCGCGATAGCAGAGATAATGTTTTCTTTCCAACTTCTGGCTCAAATTTCACGCTTTATTCAGAAGTTGCTGGTGGCTATCTGCAAGGTGATTTCAATTATTACAAACAGATCGCCGAAGTCAGCTGGTTCAATCGTATTTTGTGGAAACTTGTTTTGCGCACCAAATGGCGATTTGGCTATGTGAATGGTTATGATAACAAAAGCGCACCTCCTGATGAAAGATTTTATCTGGGTGGAACAGGACCCGATGGGATCCGTGGCTATGCCGATCGGTCGGTAGGTCCTTCGGAAGGGGCTTTACGAGAGATACTTTTTTCTACCGAATTGGGTGTTCCGATCGGTAGCGATCAATTTGTTGGCATCATTTTTTTTGATAACGGAGATGGCTATCATCATTTTGAGGATTTTAACTTTTGGGAAATGAAAAAAGGTGCCGGTTTAGGTATTCGCGTGCGCAGTCCTTTCGGCTTGATCGGATTCGATTATGCTCATAATTTCGAAAATAGATCTTGGGAACCACATTTTCAGTTTGGAACGACATTCTAACTTATGTTAATAAATCAAATCATAGACAAGATTTTAAATACAAAGGCTAAAAAGTCTTGACTGGAAAAAGGCATTTTTTTTGTTGTCTGCCAGTTCGGGGCGTAGCGCAGTCCGGTTAGCGCACTGGTTTTGGGAACCAGGAGTCGGAGGTTCAAATCCTCTCGCCCCGACCAGGATATAGTCGTGAGTTTTGTAGATATGGGCGCTTAGCTCAGTTGGGAGAGCGCCTGCCTTACAAGC
>JAGYMQ010000001.1 GCA_018400535.1 Candidatus Cloacimonadota bacterium | reverse complement strand
CCAAATAATCTCTCCACTATTTATTGTCATATAAGAATTGATCAATGTTTTAACCTTCTGTCCTTTTACATTGTAGATAGCAAGTTCGACTTGCTTACCTTGTTCATTATTGGTTGAAAATTGAATTGTTGTGATTGGATTGAAGGGATTGGGAAAATTGGTTAAATAGGCATTCTTTATTGGTATCACTTCATTATGAATACCAACTGAATCCGCTCCAAATTCATAGCAGCCCATATCGATCGTGGCAACGCCATTATCATCTCCATCCCAAACTCTGTGGTGATACAACAAGTCCCACGGTGGTAGATAGAGTCCGGTTGTGTCCGGCGTGCCGGCATCGATGCAGGCGGAAAATTCTGTGAGTTGGTAGGGATGATTGCCCGATTGAAGGAATAATGGGTCTTCATCGATATTGCCATCAAGCCAGTTGATGGTGTTAACATTGTTCATGTTGTAGATACCTGCTTCTCCATTCTTGATATTGCAATGATTGACATTCAACTCATAAACATATCCATATTGTGTGTCATCTGCCATAAATATTTCATAGTCAGTATTATTGTGCATAATGGTATTGGTCATATTAATATCACTCTTTGAGTAGATTGTGGAGGGATAGAAGTTACTTGATGCAGTGTTATTGACAAATGTGCAATTATTGAATTCTGTCAATCCGTCATGATTCAAACTCTGAAATACATATCTGCTACCAATCGAGTTATCTGAGATAAGACAATTTTTGAATGTTATGGTAGGAGTTGTTGGAGGACCAGTCCCATTATGGTTTGTAGTTCTAATTATTCTACCATCAGAACTAGTAGAATGGTTACCAGAGAAAATACAATTTTCTAAAACAATATCATCATAAGCTAGTAATTGTAAAGCTCCCTCAATAGAATTAGGGTCCGATTCAATATTTTGATTATTAGTGATATTACAATTTTTCACATAACCTGCTACCTTTGAAAAAAACAAACCAGAATTTAAACCATCAACTATATTGTCGGAAATAATAATTGTATCATACTCAATAAAGCTATATCCATTCTTTAATATTCCGCTGATGTAAGAATTGTCTTTAATATTTATATTTGATAATCTTAATAATTCAATTTCATAAAAAAGCATTACTGATGATGTGAATCTTTCTGGGCTATGTTGAAGTGTAAAATTTGATATTTCTATATTACCATTTAAATAATATCCTCTAATAGAACCAGGACTATAATCATTAATTAATATTGTATTATCAATATCTTCACCGATTATTGAGACATATTCCTTGCAGCCAATGGGAAATATTTGCTCATTGATCTCATGTGAATAAACCCCGGCAGCAACGTGAATTGTACGTGGATCTAAGCTATCTGCCTCTATCTTACGTACTGCCCAGGAGATATTCTTCAAGGGCTCATTCGGTGTTAATCCGCTGTTCTCATCATCTCCGCTGGGATGTACATAGAGATCATGCGGAACTAGCTCCATCCAGTTATGCTGGATATCAAAAGTGTAAGATGAATCTTCATCGAATTCAGCAAAATAACGACTGGGATTATATATGGAAAAAGTATCTACAACAACATCAACCTGGCCTGTATTTTTTATCCTTAAATCTGCACCCTTCCCCGCATTATTGTTGTAGATATTACAGCGGTTATCAGCATCGAAATCTATTGTGCTATCATCTGCTACATAAATTGCACCACCATATCCGGCTGAGTTATGAATTATTCTTAATCCAGATAAATGCAGATAACCATGTCTAGCATAAATGCCGGCACCAAGTGTGGCTACGTTATCTTTAATAATACAATTTGTAATATACACTGTACTATAATCATGAACAAGAAATCCTCCTCCGTCTTCAGACCAAAAGTGTGTTCCATATCCATTCTGAACTGTAAAACCTCTTACATGAGCGTCTGTTTCACCATTGTGTACGCGAATGCAACTTTCCTCTCTTTGTCCATCGATGATCGTGGAAGCTATATAACTTGCATTACCTGTGGTTAATTCCAGGCTGGCAAGCATAATATTTTTGCCATTAAAATCGAGATTTTCGTAATATATCCCCGGATAGACTAAAACCGTATCAGTATCAGCAGAAGCATCGATCCCTGCCTGGATCGTGGTGAAATCTCCCGTACCGTCTTGTTTGATCTCCCGGATCTCCGAGTTAAGCAGCGAACAAAACAAGCAAAACGAAACGATGAAAGCGACATTGCGCAATGTCGCCTGTAAAATGGGCGACGTTTGG
This sequence comes from Candidatus Cloacimonadota bacterium, assembly GCA_018400535.1. GTDB lineage: Bacteria > Cloacimonadota > Cloacimonadia > Cloacimonadales > TCS61 > TCS61. The sequence goes on along the minus strand of JAGYMQ010000001.1, from coordinate 272 downwards.
GATTGTCGCGTTCGAAAATTTATTTGTTTCATCATAAAAAACCTCTCTTTTAACTCGTTCGCAATCTGAAAATTTCCGAATGTATTCCGATTATCGGAATTCTTCGGAATGTTGAGTTTCTAAAAATCTTTCAAACATTCGGATGATCCCGCACCCGTTTTTTGGTGCGGGACCAATCCGAAGTTTATCAGCCGTCGGCTAATTTTTTGTTATTTCAAAAGCAACATTTTCTTCATCAATATATTTTCAGGTGTGGATAATTTGTAAAAATA